>JBNMQI010000032.1:0-17791 GCA_051277905.1 Gammaproteobacteria bacterium
CGGATACGGCATTACTCATGCCGCCTTGAAACTGGTAGTAGTCGTCTGAGTCGAGTAGGTCGTGTTCACGGTTGTCCTGGTTTTGGACTACGACTTCAATTTGGCTTAAGCGAGATTCAAAGGCAGAGAATGCGGCCTCACCAAAGTTATTCTGGCTATAACTATAACCTCCCCAGTTGACGTACGCTTTAGCCAAATCGGCTTGATTATCCCAAACGCCTTCGTCAATTAAACCCTGTAATCCAGCACCGTAACTACCCGGTTTAGAACCAAATACTCGAAATCTCGCCTGTGTTTTTGCCTGTTCTGGATCAATACCTTGTGCAACTAATGTTTCGTAGCTGGTTTTGATATGTTGTCGCAAGGTATTGCTATCACCTGGCTCTTCATAGTCAGCTAAAGCCTGCACCGCATTATCAAAAAGTTTGGCTACGTTTGGGAAGGCATCGCGGAAGAAGCCTGAGATACGTAATGTGACGTCAACACGAGGGCGACCGAGTTGAAAGCCCGGAATAATTTCAATATCAATCACTCGATTCGAACCCTCTGCCCAAATAGGTCTGACCCCCATTAGAGCAAATGCCTGAGCAATATCATCGCCACCAGTGCGCATGGTCGAAGTACCCCAAACGGATAAGCCGAGTTGTTTCGGGTATTCACCTTGTTCTTGTAAGTGCCGAGTCAATAGTTGATCAGCAGATAACTGACCGAGCTCCCATGCAGTTTGAGTGGGTATTGAGCGTGAATCAACTGAGTAAAAGTTCCTGCCCGTGGGTAATACGTCAAGTCGGCCACGCGTCGGCGCTCCGCTTGGGCCAGCAGGTACGAAACAACCGTTTAGTCCTCCTAGAAAATTAGCGATCTCGTCATCACCCGATTGCATTACAGCTTTCAGTACGACTTGTTTTATATAGCTTAGCAACTGTTCGGTTTGCGCTAGTGAGTGAGCCAAAGGTTGCTCAGATAGCATGGAATCAATGCACTGCTCTGCTAATAATTCCAACCGTTCTCTGGTATCTGCTTGTGTTCTCCAATCATCATTACTAATGTTCTGTAGCAGTGTCGGCTTATCAGTGTGAACAGGTTTGGCTGGGTCGAATTTTAACGGGTCGAAGGGATTACCATCATCGCTGAGCAGATTCAGATCACGACTTAAACAGTGTAATAATCCCGCGTCATTGTGACCATCACCGCGCGGCAAGCGGGTGAGGGCAACAAGCGTTTCGGTTAGATTGTGATCGTCTGGTAATTGACCAAAGCGATGTAGGCCGTGTCGAATTTGCGCTTCTTTCAATTCACATAGGTAGGTATCAACTTCATTGAGTAATTCGTCCTGATTTTTTTCAGGATCAATCTCAATATTTAGATTAAGTTCCTTCAACAAGTTGGAGCTACACACCAAGTCGAGGATCTTCTTCCTTAAGTGTTTTTCACGCCGAGGGTCTAATCCCAAGGCCTGATAATATTCATCAATTAACTTTTCTAATTCGAGTAGATCGCCATAAGTTTCAGCGCGTGCCATCGGTGGCATGAGGTGATCAATAATAACCGCTTGAATTCGACGTTTGGCCTGTGCGCCTTCGCCAGGATCGTTGACAATGAACGGGTATAAGTGCGGCATAGGTCCAAATACAAGGTCGGGCCAGCACTGCTCAGACAATGCCAGACTCTTACCCGGCAACCACTCTAGATTGCCATGCTTACCAATATGGGCAAAAGCATCGGCCTGATATACATGACGTAACCAGAAATAGAATGCTAGGTAATTATGCGGTGGCACTAAATCTGGATCATGGTAATTGGCAACGACATCGACGTTAAAACCACGTGCAGGTTGAATACCGACAAAGGTTTCACCTAGTCGAATACCGGAGATCATTAATCGCCCCTGCCGATACTTTGGGTCTGATTCAACTGTGCCCCAGCGTTGCAGTATGGCATTGCGATTGTATTCGGGTAGCTTGTCGAACCAGTAGTGATAGTCTTCCAATGACATGCTTTGATTACAGCCTTTGATTGGCAGAGTATCAAGGTTGTTAGTGACGCCAGTTTGAAGCTGCTCTATGAGACTATCGCCATCTAGAGGTATATCACCAATAGGATAATCATTTTGTTGCAATGCATTTAAGATATTAACAGCTGATGCTGGTGTATCTAATCCGACTCCGTTTCCAATTCGACCATCTTTCGTTGGGTAATTAGCCAGTATGATGGCAATGCGCTTTTGAGTGTTTTTCTTACGTCGTAAATTAGCCCAGCGTCGAGCGAGCGCTGCGACAAACTCTGCGCGCTCAGCGTGAAGTTTGTAGCGCACAATATCAATTTCTGTCGCACTCGAGCGACGATGAAGTTCCTTAAAGCTAATGGCACGGCTGATGATTCGACCATCGTATTCGGGTAGGGCTACATTCATTGCGATGTCACGTGCCCTTAAGCCTTGGCTAGAAGTTTCCCAGTCGGATTCATTATTCGCGGCCATAATGGCTTGAATCACGGGGATGTTTTTTTCAAATAACTGAGTGGGTATTTGTGGCTCTGATGACAGCGCTGCGTTGCCTTCTATATGTTGCGAAAAGCTCGTGGTATTAATAACAACATCGCAATCACTCACATGGATTAAATGGTTCACTGTTGCCAGACAGTCCGAATCTTTCAGGGATAACGTGGCAACAGGTAATAGATTAAAGTGTTTGCTGAGTATCTCAATAAATTGATCAAACGCCGCAGTGTTGCCCGATTGAACATGTGAGCGATAAAACAAAAGCAGGGCTGATGGCAGAGCTTTATCTTTTGCTTGGAGGCACTGCTCTAGTGTTACTTGGGTGTTGCCTGAGCTATAGATTAAGCAGGGTGGCAAACTGCGGGGTGGCTCAAAACTATCGGTTGTTTGTTTTAGTTCGAGTAACTCTTTTGCAATGTAACGATATAGGTTGAGCGTGTTGCGCTGGCTGCCCTCGCGAAGATAACGCCAAATGTCGTGGCATTGTTGTTGACTAGCATTGGACCGACTGAGTAACTCTGCATCGGCTTGATCGTCACCCGGCACCAGAATGAGTTGAATCGAATGTCGCTTTGCTAATGCCTCTAATTGTTCAATGCCATATTGCCAATAACTAACACCACCGAGCAGTGAAACAATTATCACTTTGCTATGTTGAAGAACCGAATGCTCGTATAAATCGTAAGCTGCTGGCTTAGCCAAATTGATCAGGTTTGCCAGACGCAACGACGGATAGCCGTTAGGAAGTTCGTCAGCTACTTCGGCGAGCAATCCTAGAGACGTATCCTGTGCCGACAGAATAACGATATCACCGGGAGATTGCTGAAGATCGATAATGCCTTCTTCGTCAGTGAATCCTCCGGGTTTGGCTGCAAGAAGGTGCATATCAAATCTGCATCCCTAATCGGTATACAATTCTATAAACGAGTACCTAGAGCACTGTCGTAATTGTCTGATGCAATCCATCGAAGTTACTGGCTAATGTCTAAACTGTCGGCAACGGGCTCACCGTGTAATACCAATCTAGAATGATCATTGGCGTTAAGTGTTACCTTGAGGGAGTGTGTGCCAGCAGGAAGCTCATTAATGAAAAACCATGGGCTATATACGCGCGCTATTTTTTTACCATTTAGGTATGGGTGGGCATGGCCTTCACCAGCAGTTGGATAGCTGTTGACGTTTTCAGGTGAAAACCGAAAATTAATGGTTTCGATATGAATATTCCATCCACTCATAACGTCTCGCATTGCATGCAACTTCACGCTCGGTTTATTGGCCATCGTGGACACTTCAATTTGGTTATGTTCATGCTTAAGAGAGTGCCCCTGTTCAGTTGCGGTTGCCGATTGATTTGCAAATAACAAAAACATAGAAAATAATGTCCAAGAAAAATATCCCATAAATTTTATCTCTGATGTTTTTAGGTTCAGTGAGCTCTAGAAGCTAGAATTAAATAACAGTAGCTTTAAGCGCCGAACGCAATTCAGCTTCTACCAAATCTTTACCTATGAAAACAAGCTTGGTTTGACGCAGTTCCTCATTGCCCCAGGCGCGATCGAAGTATCGCTCCAACCTTTCACCAACGCCTTGTAATACCTGGCGCATGGGCTTACCGGGTAGGGCAAGAAACCCCTTCACACGATAAATAGTGTTAACTGCGATCAAACCATCGACGACAGCGACCAGTTTTTCGGAATCCACTTCACCCAGTGTGATCGATACTGAGTTGAAATGATCATGGGCATGGTGGTGATCTTCTTCGTGATCGTGATGATGATCGTGGTGGGTGTGAACGGTTTCAATGCCATCTTCCGATGCAAACTGAAGCCCCATGATCAGGTCGCTTTGAATTTGACCATTAGCCACTTCGAGCATTTTAACCTGCGGTTTTACGCGTTCGTTCACCTGTTGTCTAATATTGATTAATTGTGCTTCATTAAGCATGTCTGCTTTACTGATGATAACCATATCGGCCGAGCCCAGTTGGTCTTCAAGCAGTTCGCGTAATGATGGGTCGTGGTCGAGGCTTTCATCGGCGTTGCGCTGAGCTTCGACTTGTTGTGGGTCATGAGCGATGCGGCCATCGGCAATAGCCGGACCATCAATCACGGTAATAACAGAATCAACCGTGAAATGTTGTTTAATTTCTGGCCAGTTAAATGCCTGCACTAAAGGCTTTGGTAACGCTAAACCAGACGTCTCAATGAGAATATGGTCAATATCCCCACGGCGTGCAAGTAGCTGTTTCATCACGGGAAGAAATTCCTCTTCTACTGTGCAACAAATACAGCCATTGGCGAGCTCGTAAATGCCATCTTCTGGGATACCGTTTTGTGGCACACCGTTTCCAATTTTGTTTTCCACTGCACTTTCGTCTTCACAATCAAGTGGGCAGCTGCGAAGTAGGTCTGCATCAATATCAAGCTCTCCAAATTCATTAACGATAACGGCTATACGTTTACCATTCGCCTGCTTGATGATGTTTGATAGTAGGGTTGTTTTGCCGCTACCGAGAAAACCTGTAACAATAGTGGCGGGTATCTTTCCTAAATTTTGGACGGTGTTCATTAGCGTTTTACCTGCCTTGGGGTTTGAGGTTTTACTTTGGGACGATAAAGATGAGCCTTATCTTTGCTATACAGAAATGAATCACTAAACGAAGCCGGATCTAATACTCGGCCAACCAGAATAAGGGCGGTTCGAGTAATTTTTTTAGCGCGTACTTTTTGTACGATATCAGCCAGTGTTCCAACAACGTGATCTTGATCTGGCCAGCCGACGCGGTAGCAAACAGCTACTGGGCAATCGGCACCATAGTGTGGCTCGAGTTCTTTGACAATTTTATGAATGTGGCTCACACCCAAATGAATCGCCATGGTTGCGCCGTGCCTAGCTAGTGCATCTAAGTTTTCTTTTTCAGGCATGGGTGTTTTAGAGCCATAGCGAGTCAGGATAACGGTTTGGGTAACCCCTGATAATGTGAACTCACGTTTAAGCATAGCTGCTGAGGCACTGGCAGCAGTGACGCCAGGAATGATTTCATAGTCGATGTTCATATCATCGAGCCGACGCATTTGTTCGCCAATTGCACCATAAATCGATGGGTCACCTGAATGAATGCGAGCTACGTCTTGATTATTGCCATGTGCAATTTCGATTCTCGTCATAATTTCATCCAAATGTTTGGATGCCGTGTCCTCTATCATTGCATCGTCACCTGCAAATTCAAGGATTTCGACTGGCACGAGAGAACCTGCATAAAGAATAACCGGGCAACGCTGAATGAGGCGCATACCCTTCAATGTAATTAGATCTGGGTCACCTGGACCGGCCCCTATAAAGTATACAGTCATAGTTTTTTATTCAAGTTAGTTTGGTTTTCATTTCAATTTTTTAGAGTAGCCACGAGGGGTATAAACCCAGTGCTTATCACCATTCACAATATGTTTCGATTCACTATTGCCGACAGAAACACAAGTGAACATATCGACATCTTTGGCGTCCAGTTGATCGAGCCGAATGATGCTGATTTTATGGTATTCCCGGGTTAAATTTCTGCCCAGCACAACAGGTGTCGAGCTGGGTCGATATTCGAGCAAGATGTCGCGCGCGGTGTTCAGCTGCCAGTTGCGTTTGACCGATACTGGGTTGTAAAAGCTGATAACAAAATCACCACTGCCAGCACTATGAACGCGCTTAATGATAGTTTCCCAAGGTGTCAGTAAATCAGATAGAGATATGGTGCAAAAGTCATGGCCAAGCAAGGCGCCAACCGAACTCGAATTAGCTTGCATAGCGCTAATGCCAGGAATAACTTGAATGTCGATATCAAGCCATTCAGGGTTATTTTCTTTACCCGCTAATTGGTTATCGAGCAGCTCAAACACCACAGTTGCCATGGCATATATACCTATGTCTCCACTTGATACTAGAGCCGTGACTTTCCCCGAAGCAGCTAAATTGAGCGCTAAACGGGCACGCCCAATTTCTTCACCTAACGGCAGTTCATGGTGAGTTTTACCCTGGCACAGTTCACCGAGTAAATCGATGTAAAGTCCATAAGCCACAATGTCACTGGCCGCGTTAATGGCACTGGCTGACTTTGGTGTAATGAGATGGGCATCGCCTGGACCGGCGCTGACCAGAAATAATTGGGTCATATTAATAGCAGGTTGTTTTGATAATTGGGATTAAGAATTTGAATTAAAGGTTAAGACCAGACATTAAAAATAAAGTAAATCTTAAACAACAAAACATCTAATAAATAAATATCTTACGTGTTTTTTGGCTCAAGGGGTATAGCTGCGAGCGACAGAAATCGTCGCACGAGCATTTTTTTGTTTGGTGATTACTAGCTCAGCAGGTTGGCCCGTTATTTCACTGGCCGCACAAAGAGCGGCAGCCTCAGCGACGCCATAACAACCGACCTCTTTAAACACAATGTCAGACTTAACACTGAGCTGGTGTTCTACCTGTCGGAGTAATTTAGCTTGATAGGTTTGTAATCTAAGCCCTATTTGATTGGCTAATTCTAGCAAACCAACCTCATCAGATTTTAAGTCAATACTAGCGAATGCAGCCAGAGTAATGTTTGGACCTAAGTCGCTACAAACCTGCTGGTAGAGTTGACGTAACATATCAATGGGACATCCACGATCACAGCCCATGCCAAGGGTGTAAACGGGGCGACTGTAATCGGTGGCCGATGTAATGACACACTGAGCGCCAAGCGTCTGAGCAATAGAATAAGCCAATTCCCCCGCACCACCTTCATGGCCCGAAAGCAACGGAATGACAAATTCACCTGCCTCGTCCATGACTATTATGGGAGGGTCTTGATACTTATCGACGATAACTGGCGCAAGCGCTCTTATAACGATACCCGTGGAACATATAAAAATACACGCATGACCTTGAGTAAACGATTGCTGAGCGGTTCCAATAAAAGGCTTTGGTCGATGTTGATGGACTGCTTGAGGCATAAGTTGAAGTAGTTTACTCGCAACTAGAGCGCCCTCATCGGTAAGGCTGAAAATATGGATTGTTCTTGAAGTTAAATTCATCGGGTCATTTGTTAATGGCTAAATCTGTTAATCTAAAACTAAAGCGGGTGAAAATAAAGAACAAATTGGTAAGACTAAGAATTAAGTGCCTTTGATTTTATAATGGATTACCCTGCTGTCCATTCGTAATACTTCAATTAGTTTAATAGTGAAAATTATGAAAATAATATTTTAATTGTTAATCGAAGGGCAAAGGGTAGGTTATAAATTGAGCTTTGCAGATTGATGTTGGAGGGCAGGCTTTTTATACTCGTTTTTAACTAACTTTAATCTCTTCAAAATATAAAGGATTCATGTGAAATTAACTTCTGTTCAATTAACACTCGTAGTGTCACTTATTTCGATGCTCTTAATTTCAGCTGTTATTTATAACTATCTGGCAAAGAGTTCTGAACTGCCAAAAATGACAGTGTTAGAGAAAAAAAATCGATTTAAATCACTAATAGTGCCCGATATAAATGAAGTTTATGATGAACTTATGGAACAGTATCAAACAGTTGCGTCGTCTATAAATTTAGATGCTAACAGTGATGAAATAGAAAGGCTTAAAGTTAAATATAATGTGTCTAGTGATCAAGCGCTACTGATGGCACTTAAACCACACCCTAAAAGTATTGCCATAGCCCAAGCTGCAATTGAGAGTGCCTGGGCAACCTCTCGCTTTTTTAATGACGCTTATAATGTATTTGGCGTTTGGTCTTTTAATGAAGACGAACCTAGAATATCGGCTCTAGAAAAGCGAGGCGATAAGACGATTTGGCTTAGAAAATATCCCTCCGTAAATGCATCAATAAGAGATTATTACTATACACTCGGTACCAGTGATGCCTTTCAAGAATTTAGGCAATTAAGATTACATACGGATAACCCGTTTGAATTAGTCAAAAAACTCAACCGTTATTCTGAAAAAGGGGCGAAATATGGCCAAGAATTAACGTCAATTATTAAGTTTAACCACTTTGATGATTATGACTAACCTTGACCTAGATTAATTACCTCTCAGAATATAAACAATCAGCTAATCTGATTAGATAAATTCAATTTTTACCCTTCATGCGTGCAGGTTCATTTGTTAGGGCTATAATTTCGAGCCTTGCTAATAAGAAATAATGAAAAATAGGGCCCTGATACTGTGGCGTCGAGCGTGCTGATGTCATACACAATTTTCTCGTTTGGCTGACCTGCATATTCGATATAACAGCTGTCGTTACTACGTCCCGATTGCTCAATTAATCGCAATAAGTCTGGACGCCGTCTGCCTGGTTTCATAATGGAGATATTGTCGAATTGCTTTAAGGTTTGCAAAATGTCATCGTCTTCTCGACGGCCTGAAATCACTGCGCTGTTTTCTGCCAGTAAGCCAATGGGACGACCGGTTAACGCGACAGATGCGTTAATTGCGGTGACACCTGGGATAGTTTCAACTTTATACTGATCATTTAAACGATCGTATAAATAGGCGAATGAGCCGAAAAAGAAGGGATCGCCAAGACATAGAAAAACAACGTTCTTACCGTCGTCCAAGTGCTTAGCAATTACCTTTGCTGCTTCATCATAGACCAAATTAATACGGTCTCGATTTTCGTTCATTGGCATTACAATGGGGTGTTCTAGTTGCGTTGGATTTGTGGCCTTGTCCAAACTCACCGAACTGATGGTGCGCGCCATCGCGTTGCCACTCTCACTGCTGAGATAAGTTACTAGGTCAGCTTGTTGGATTAAACGATGCGCTTTTAATGTTAATAGTTCGGGATCGCCAGGGCCTACGCCAACGCCATAAAAGGTGCCCGTAATTTGAGTGCTTGAGTTAGTCATGTTATTTAATATCTGTTTTTTAAGGTTTTTGACATTTCGCTAATTGCACTGGACTTAGTGTTCGTGACGCTAAGCTGCTGGGCAAATTTTTGGTGATTTGAATATCAACTTGTTCGAAGTTTGGTTTGTCTGACATAAAGTTTATGAGTGCTTCTCGGCTGTCTTCCGTCACGGCGGACGCCACTAGTTTGCCACCGGATTTAAGTTGTTGCCAAGCGAAGTCGAGCATGGTGCCTAGGCCATTGCTACCACCAATGAAAATGCTATCGGGTTTGGGTAGTTCGGCACAGCAGGTGGGTGCCTTGCCTTCTATAATTTTTAGGTTTTGACTGGTGCCAAAGCGATCAGCGTTAATTTTAATATAGTCGATTCTTGTCAGCGAGGATTCGATAGCATAGATAGTACCGCTGTGATTCCAACGTGCCCATTCGACACTAACGCTGCCACAACCTGCGCCAATGTCCCAGGCGATTTCATTGGGGCTGGGTTGCATGAGTGACAAGATCGACAGGCGAACTTCGCGTTTGCTAATCATGCCGTACCCGGGGGCAGAGCCTGTGGAAAATAATTCGTCGGCTATGCCAGGAAAGGCGGGTTGGGTGGTTTGGCCGTTAAGTGCGACTATACAAACATTGAGTGATCGAAAGCTTAAATTTAATGTGGCTAAATTCTCTGCTTTGTATTGAGATACTGCCTGATTGTCATGCCCGTTAATCACGTTACCCATAGTTTCGCAGACCCAAATGTCCGATTGACCAAAGCCTTGTTGATTTAACTCGTGTGCAATAGCAATTGGGTTAGAGGTGTTGTCAGTCAGAATCGCGATTAATTGTTGATTTACTAGGTAACGTCTCAGTGAGTTGAGTGGTCGACCGTGTAGGCTAACGACTTTTGCTTCTTGCCAGGGCAAGCCAATGGCATGAAAGCAAGCCTGAACACTGGAAATATTAGGGTAGAAGCTTAAATGTTGATTACCCAACTGTCGGTTTAACCAGCTGCCAATGCCAAAAAATAGTGCGTCACCAGAGGCCAGAATACAGACTCGCTGGTCTTGTTCTGATAATTCAGCAAGCAATGGCCCTAGAGCAGAGAACGGTGATGGAAAGATGACTTTTTTAGCCGTACTCTGAATATGACTAATTTCGTCAAAGTGATGTTCAGAGCCCACTATTACCTCAGATTGACTAATGGCTTCGATAGCCTGAGGTGTAAGTGTGCTTAGTTGACCACAGCCAAGGCTGACCACCGCAATATTTTGGCCTTGCCATTCAATCTTTGTTTCGGTTTTTTGTTCTATATGAGTCGACATTGCAGCTAAAAGTGGAGTCCATTTTTAAGTCGAACGAGTGTGTTAAATGCGCCAGCGGCTAATGCACTGCCTCCGACACGGCCATTAAGCGTCATACATTCTACGCCCAAACTCTGGTGATGATTCCACAGGTAGTCCTTCGATTCTGGCGCACCGACAAAGCCAACTGGCATGCCAATAATGAGTGCGGGTTTAACCGCGCCTGCTTCGAGCATTTCCATTAAACGGAATAGGGCGGTGGGTGCATTGCCGATAATGACAATACTGTTTTCAAGATAAGGTGCCCATAGCTCGAGTGCCGACATGGTGCGGGTTTCGCCACTAGCGCTGGCAATTTTTGGAGTGTTTTCATGGTTCAAAAAACACAGGGGTTGTTGCGTTAGAAAGCGTTTGGTCAAGCCTTGCTTGACCATTTCAACGTCGCATAAAACAGCTTGGTTTTGGTTTAATGCGTCGATGCCAGCATTGATCGCTTTGTCACTAATGCGCACTTGCTGGGCGACCTCGGGATTGCCACTGGTGTGAACCAAGCGCATCACAACCTGTTGTTGAATGTCAGTGAAGCCAGATAAATCGGTGGCTTCTCGAATCATCTCAAACGATCTTTCTTCGATTTGATGTGGATCTTTTATGTAGTCTTCCAAAGTTACTCTCCACTATTTCTGATATCGATTATCGATTGCTGATGGCGTTGACTAAATTGTCGATTAGGTTGAATGATTGATCGGCCTGTGCCAGCTTAGGCCGACGCTGAACGTATACTGGAATATTAAGAGTTAGTGCTGCGTCTAGCTTTTCGGCGACACGGCTGCAGCCACTGTCTTTACTGATTAGAGCATCTATCTTGTGTTGCTGCATGAGCGTGAGCTCATCTTGATAGTAAAATGGTCCTATCGCATAGATTTGAGTGATGCCTTCGACTTCGGCCTGTTGTTTGGCTGAACGCATGACCCATTGCTGATGATGCGGACGTTGATTTGAATATTGTAAAATGCTGGCACCAATCGTAAAGAATGGCTTTTGATAGCGTTCAATCTGTGGCGCAAGGTCTGCCCATTGATCGAAGTGATGCCAGTTTGGATATTTGGATTCGTCCCAGCCCGGTCGTGAATAACGCCAGCACGGAATGCCCGCTATTTTTGCAGCAATCACGGCATTGGACGAAATGTCGACAGCATAAGGATGGGTCGCGTCAATAAGTAAATCGACACCGTGAGATTGGCAATAGTTCGCCAAACCCTCGCTGCCATTGATATTACCGCTGCTAAAGCCGCCGATATGAATCTCACAGTTTAGCTCTGGCGTTCGCACTAAACCGACGATGCTATAAATGACAGTATGCTTTTGCTCGATAAGCTGGTTTGCGAGTTGTTTTGATTCGGCAATGCCACCTAGAATCAACATCTTCACAGGCTGCTACCGACGAGTACACCTGCTTTATTAACACAGTAAACGTCAATCTCGACGGTGTTATGACTGGCTTCTAAAGCGTGGCAACGTGCCAGTTGACTGATTCGGTCGGCGAGTTTTATTTGATGTTGTTGGCAATGCATTAATGCTTCTAGACTGGTATTACATTGTTTTATGGTATCAATCAACTCAACGCTAGCGCCTAGCTGCTCGGCCAAATTTGCTAGGTAATTGAAGTCAATGGACGAGTCATGACTGTGTAATGAACTATGACCCGCTGCCAGTTTAGTCATCTTGCCGAAGCCTCCGCAGATCGATAATTTTCGCATAGGCACTTTACGTAAATGTTTGAATACGGCCCCAACAAAATCACCCATCTCTACTAAGGCTGATTCAGGTAATCCTAATCGGGCTTGAATATAGGCTTCGCTAGTTGAGCCTGTGCTGGCGGCAATGTCGAATAGTCCGTTAGCATGTGCAACATCGATAGATTGATGGATGGATGCGATATAGGCGGCACAGGAAAAAGGTCGAACGATGCCGGTTGTACCTAAGATCGATAATCCACCAACAATACCGAGGCGCCCATTCATGGTTCTGAGGGCGATTTTTTCGCCATCGACAACACCAATGGAGACTTCAAAGCCACCGGCATAACCATTATCATCGGCCAGACTGGTTAAATGGTCTGTCATCATTTGACGTGGAATCGGGTTAATTGCAGGTTCACCGACGGCTATCGACAAGCCTGCTCGGGTGACGGTGCCAACGCCCGATGCAGCATGAAAACGTACGCCTGCTTCGGGTGATAATTCGACTTCGGCAAAAACAGTAGCTAAATGGGTTGCGTCAGGGTCGTCGCCAGCATCCTTGATGGTACTGGCTGTGGCACGATTTTCACTCAGCTTCTCGCATTGCTCCAGCTTGAAATCAATTACCTGGCCTTTGGGTAGCGTGATGCTTGAAATGAACGTTTTTTGATCGGTCAGTAGCAAATTGGCGGCTGCTAATGACGTCGCTGTCGCACAGGCTCCTGTAGTTAAGCCGCTACGCAGCTTTTGTTTTTTTTCGGCTGTTTCTTCTTGCATGACTGAATTAGTGGCTGACGGTTCGGTGCTTAAGCGGCTGCAAGTAGCCAGAAGCTACCAAAGGCGATTGATGTGAGAGCAATGCATATACGACTGATTTGAAATACACGCTGTCCCCAATTCGATAGCCAGCGCTGTAATTTACCAAGGAAGCAGCCGAATACGAGCATGGTGGTTAATACACCGAGAGAAAATAATCCAACGTAAGCCAATCCAAGCCATGTGTTGTTGGTTTTTAATGCTGGAATAATAGCAAGCACAGGCGCGCTGCCTGCCAGTCCATGAACGATACCGACCAGTATGGGTTGATGATTTTTGTGTTGTTTGCCTGACTGCGCCAGATGGGTATGCGTGATGTGGTCGTGGCTGTGGGTTTCTAGCGTTATTTTATGCCGCCATAAGGTCCATAAAATCCAGCAACCCAAACCAATTAATAAGGCACCAATGAGCTTTTCAGCTATCAAGGGCACAATTGTGGGTAGTTCAAATTTTGCAAAGATAAATAGCGTTGCTAGAGCTAATAGAACGGCTGCGTGACCGACAGCCCAGCGCACACAAAAACCAATCATACGGCCAATAGACCGTACTTTTTGATGCTTCGAGTTTTGTCCGGACGCCATCGACGAAATAGCCATAATGTGATCGGCATCGAGTGCATGGAGTAGACCAAGGCCAAAGCCAAGTATTAGGACGCTAAAAACGAGATTAATATCTATCAAAATTCAATGCTAGGTTGAGGTTAATTGGGATGGCCTTATCCGGTTTAAATATTCTACCGAGAGTAAAGCCTTTCCACTATCTTATTTGCGCCATTGATAAATGCAACGACAAAATTCTAGTTCAAATTAAGGTAGCTTATACATCTAATTTAATTATATAGCTTATCTACCTGACTTATCTACCTAACTCATCAAGGAAGGCCTGCAGTACAGGTGATCGAAATCCGCCAGATTTGACGATTAATTCAATGCTTGAGGTATAGTGTAACGCGTCGGGCAACAATGTTTGAAGTTGATTTTTTAGCACCCATTGTTCGGCATAATGCGAGGGTAAAAATCCGATGTATTGTCCCGTCAGAATAAGCATTGCTTGAGCCTCAACATTATCAATTAAAGCGGCTGACGAGTTGACTCCAAGAACTTTTAAGTCCGCCGCGTGCAGGTAGCTTCTGGCAACTATTTGTGCGCTACGAATTGTCTTTATATCAATGTTCGTTAGGCTCAAAAAAGGATGAGTGTGAGAACAATATAAATATTGCTTTTCCTCGAAAAGAGGTGAGTAATCAAGACCAGAAATATGCAATGGATAAGGTCCGATGGCGGCATGGAGCCGTCCATGTAAAACGCTTTGCTCCATTTCTAATGGCGGTTTAACTTCAATTTGAATTTGGACTTGGCTGGCGCGTTGATTGAACCGATGGATAGCTAGGGGCAATGGTGAAGAAGAGTTGGTAATTGTATTGTCAATAATGCCGATATTCAGTTTGCCACGCAGCTTTTTGTCGACATCGCTTATTTCATGTCGAAAGTCCTCTATCGAAGTAAACAGACGCAGTGCCGCTTGGTGCACTTGCTGGCCTGGTTCAGTGAGTCTGAATCCGCCGCGACCACGTTCGCATAGCCTGACACCAATCCTTGTTTCCAGTCGGTTCATGTGTTCACTTATGGTGGGCTGACCAATATTAAGGAAAGACTGGGCTGCAGCAAAACCACCACAGCGCACCACGGTGAGGAAAACTTGAAGCAATCTTAAATCGATGTCGCTTACTTGTTGGATCATCCTAGCCTCACTATTACTTCGGGTATATACGAAGTTTAGTTAAGAAATTAGTTATTGTAGTGATATAAAAGCGCTCGTAAAGTAACCAGATTAAAACTTAAAGGATCACGCGCATGGCAAACGATTACGAAACCGGTCGGTTAAATTTACCGTTTGTTGGACATTGCACTTTTGCTAAATCCCCTGTGTGCACTGACTGGGATAATATTGACGCCGATGTAGCCATCCTTGGCGTGCCAAACGACATGGGTACTCAATGGCGTTCAGGGGCGCGGTTTGGGCCGCGTGGTGTTCGAGAGGCGTCAACTTTATTCTCATTCGGGCATGGTGGTGCTTATGACTTTGAAGACAATAAACTTTACCTGTCGCAAGATCAGTGTCGAATTATCGATGTGGGTGATGTTGATATTGTTCATACCAATATGGAACAAAGTCATCGAAATACCTATGCGGCTGTGAGTAAGATTCTTGAGAGTGGAGCGATGCCAATTTCTATTGGTGGTGATCACTCGGTGCATGCGCCAATAATTGAAGCTTTCGCCGATAAAGGGCCTATTCACATTTTACATTTTGATGCCCATCTTGATTTTGTTGATGAGCGCCATGGTGTGCGTTATGGACATGGCAACCCACTTCGACGTGCTTCAGAAATGAATCATATTATAGGTATGACACAGATGGGGATTCGCAACGTATCGTCGTCTAACCGCTCTGATTATGATGCAGCTCGCGCAGCGGGATCGAATATTTTGTCAGTACGGGATGTGCGAAGGCTTGGTACGCAAGGTGTGGTGGATCAAATTCCTCACGCTGAGTCTTACTACATTACTATCGATATTGATGGTTTTGACCCTTCTATTGCGCCAGGCACAGGAACACCTAGCCATGGTGGATTTCAATATTATGAAGTACTAGAAATTATTCAAGCGATCGCGGTTCGTAACAGTGGCAATATAGTGGGTATGGATTTGGTCGAAATAGCACCGGCCTATGATCCTACTGGAATTACATCAATACTAGGGGCGCAATTATTGATGAACTCAATTGGATTTATATTCCATGCAAGAGCAAACCCTCAATTGATTAAATGACGGTAATTTAAACTAATAGTAGTGGGTTGGCAGGGACTGTTAGTGAACTAGATTTTAATGTTTATATTGGCATTCGCCATTATTTAAACTCTTTTTTGATTAGAATTTTTTTAATTCATTATCTGTTCTTACCGGTTAGGGGGTAGACTGAATAGTCGAGAATGTCGATTAATTCATTTAGGGGCATTATCTGAGCTAGCATTAATTTATGCTGCATTGATTCACCCACCGCTAATAAAATAGAGAGTGTTTTGTCGATTTCATTGCTTAAAACGTTAATTGCGATTGCCGAAGAAGGCAGTTTTACTGCTGCGGCAGATCGAATTTATGTCTCCGATGCTGCTGTTGGGCAGCAGATGAAACGACTTGAAGAGCATTTTCACGTTACTTTATTTGATCGTAGTAACCGATCTCCATCACTGAATCAGCTTGGCAAGGCACTTGTTCCTAAGGCTCGCGGTTTGATTCATGCCTATGACACTCTGCTAGATGACTTGACTGGTGATGCGGTTTTATTTGGTGAGCTGACTCTGGGGTCAGTACCGTCGGCAATTCGAGGGCTGGTGCCCTTGTCTATCAAGCAGTTGATGCAAAATTACCCTAGTCTACATATTAGTGTTGTTCCTGGTCTTTCGAGTGATTTGCTCCATTTGTTAGAGAGTGGGGCGCTGGATGCGGCAATACTCAGCCAGCCTGCGCGCATTGGTGCAAACTTGAACTGGCAGCCATTTGTTGAGGAGCCGTTGGTCCTAATCACCTCAACAGAAATTACAGAAAATGATCCTCTGGTCATCCTGCGAGAACAACCTTATATCCATCATACGCGACGTGGCGCTGTGGGTTTGTTGGTTGAATCATGCTTGGCGGCTAATAATATTTCCGTTCGATTTTCTATGGAAATGGAATCTATCGAGTCATTAACAAGCATGGTTTCTCATAATCTAGGTGTTTCAATTGTGCCGGATATTTGTGTGCCGGATCCTATCTTTTCTAAATTGAGAAAAATCGCCTTACCCAGTGGCTCAGGCACAAGGACTCTTGGTTTACTATCACGTTCAGATTGCTCAAAGCTACGCCTAGTGAATCGATTGCTGGAGCAAGTAAAGCAGGTGGTTTTGACGAATAAGCCTATAGTTGTTTAAAGATAATCTTTACATTAAGTAAAGCTTTTATTAATTGAATAAATATATTCTTTATATCATTCTAAACGTATTACGTTTTGGTGAGTGTTAATTGACACATATTATTTGTTAGTGATGCAAATTAGATGTCTCACACCCTTTAAGCTGTTTGTGTTCTGATAGTTTTTAACCTTAAGCCCACTTCTACGATTAGTGAAGGGTTATAAGTTTATCGAGTCGTTTGTTTTATTTAAATACATATAAGAATAATTTTTATTAGTAAATTACAACAACAGAGGAAGAGTAATGAAAAAAAGAATCGCAATTAAAACCTTCAGTGCTGCTGCAATATTGACAATGGCAGGTGCCTTTTCAGCCCAGGCTGCTGTCAATGGCCCGGTTAATTATATTATTCCATTTGGTCCAGGAGGCGAATCTGATATTTCTGCTCGTTTTCAGCAGCCATTCTTTAAAAGTATGTTTGGACAGGATTTAGTTGTCTCCTACCAGCCCGGTGGTGGTGGTGCCGTTGGTTGGGCTTCATTGAATGGGAAAAAAGGTGATGGTCAAACCATTATGGGAGTTAATCTCCCGCATATTATTATTAAACCGGCG
>JBNMQI010000033.1:0-17678 GCA_051277905.1 Gammaproteobacteria bacterium
CATATAAAGACCACAACTAATGACAACGGCTGCACCTAGCCAAACCTGATCTGACGGAATGTCCTGAAACAATAGATAACCGAGCAAGACAATCCAAATAAGAGAGGTATATTCAAACGGTGCAATGGCAGAAACCTGTGCCTTACCAAACGCCGCTGTTAGAGCAATGTGACCACTAACAGCCAACACTGCCATTAGCAATATAACACTCACAACAGGCCACGAGACTGACACCCACGCCCAAGGTAGCATTGCGGTACTGGCTAGGCCGATCATCAAGTTAAATGAGAAAACGAGAGAAATGACGGAGTCTTGCTTCATCAACTGCTTACCACTGATCTGTATTCCTGCATAGGCCAGTGCCGCACATAGTACCATCAAGTAAGCCCAGTAATCGCTGTCACCTTCAGGGTTCATTGCAATAACCACGCCGACAAAACCGATTACAACGGCGCTCCAGCGATGAACACCCACCCTTTCTTTCAATACAACCGCAGATATGGCCGTGAGAATGAAGCTCGAACTAAAAAAAACCACTGTTGCATCCGCTAACGGTAAATATTGAAGTGCCGCAAAAAAAGGCAGCGGTGCAAAGAGGCCTAAGCTACCTCGGAGCCCGTGAGCGAATGGACGAGCAGTTTTAAGTAATTTGAGCTGACCACGAGCCCACAAAAAAAGTAAGATAACAGGTACGATGATCCAACTACGCATTGCCAACACCTGAACTGGCGAAACGTCGGCTTCAACTAGCCATTTAGCCGTTGTATCCATACAAGCCATTAACAGCATGCCCAACATCATCAACGCAATGCCGAGTAAATTATTTGGACTGTTTTGCAACTTTGATTCTGGTGGTGATATTCCTTCTTTAATCATTGATGTTTAAATTCAGTTTGCTGCATTGACTCAAGCCTTAAAAAATAAGTGAAAGGTTAATTTTGATCTGATGGAATGTTAACAGTCTATTGTGTCAGAAGTTACATCCGCAAGCGTTGACTAAATTAACTCGGTTATTTTAAGCACCACATCAGGACATGGACACCATAGACAGCCAACTTGTTCGAACTGATTCAGATCCAAGCCAAGAAAAATTTTAATTTCTAAGATATTCAAAAACTTTGACATTTACTCTCAAACCGCAGTTATAAAATTAAGCTTACTATCGGTGCTTAAGTCTTATAAAATCCAAAAAGGTCTCTGGTATGCTCAAATTGAAGTCGCCCAGTAATAGGACACTTTATGTTTATAATATTTCTCACTATCGCCATTTACATACTTTCAATAGCCTTTATACGTTTTCGAAATAACGATAAATTTAATATGGTCCGTCAGCTGAGTGATTTCTCAACCTTTATGGTGCCTTTTAATATTCCCGCCTATTTACTATCTAAAGCACCCATTCAACCCTTTCCCGATCGTAAATATTTCCCAGAACTGCATTTATTAGATGTTCAATGGGAAGTCATTCGTGATGAAGCGAGAGTCCTTTATGCTGAAGGACTGATTGGTGTTAGTGACGATTTGCCGGGTAGTAGCTTCTATAAAAACGGTCGCTGGAAAAGCTTCTATCTCAAATCATTCGAAAATGACATACCGTCAGCTTATGAACTGGCACCTAAAACGATGGCTTAGATTGATCAAATTCCATCGATGAATATGGCCTTGTTTGCGGCATTGATGCCGGGCAAAGAATTAAAAAAACATCATGATCCATTTGCATTTACGTTTCGTTATTCTCTTGGCCTTATTACACCAAATTCCGATCAGTCGGGATTAATAGTCGTTGGTAATGATTATCACTGGAAAGATGGTGAAAGTATTATTTTCGACGAAACCTATATGCATTCTGCTTATAACCACTCAGACCAGATTAGGATTGTATTAATGACTGATATCGCTAGACTACTTCATATTATAACAATACAGAAGCTTTACTATCTGTTTGGTCGACATTTTAATCGCTTGTTTGCCATTGATAACGTCGATATCAGTTATTCGGGTATTGGTAACAAAATGGGTAAAGGTGTGCTGGCCTACAGCGCGATGATGAAACGGTTTAAAGCAAAAAATAAACCGCTTTATGTTTTTACAAAAATGACAGCTTTCTTTTCTTTGTTAGGCTTTATTGCTTATAGCTTTATCTAATTGACTATAGAGATAGAACGTTAGTAACTCATTACTGTTTAAAATAACAAAGCGGTCGGACTTATTTGATCTTTATTGAGCCTCAAACAATCTCTTTACTAGTCAAAACTACACGCTCAAGAAAAAACATTAGCTAACAATCGACATAGCAAATCGAAGTTTTTCCTTATCGGCTGATTAAGAATCGCTTTTAACTAGTTATCACTCCTAATCACTCGGCCATTTTTCAAAAACACTTCAAGAGCCTATTGCGCCAATGAATTAAGTATAGATCTGATTCCAGATCCAGTGGCTAGAATGATCTACCAAAGATTAATACGCGTATAATAAGAATAATATTAATGATTTATTCTAGTATCATGAAATCTCCCATATTTCTCATAACACTGGTTCTGGCAGTTGGCGTTTCAATCGTCTTTTTTATACAACGGGCACCTGAAACTGCGGTATCAGCAGCCGTTCACAACCCTGCTTCTGTTTCTGAGCCTGAAAATCGACTATCTATTGATGCTTCAAATTCAGATATTGCAGAGCTAAGCCGGTTATTACAGGACGAAATAAAAGCTCGCAAATATTTAGAGCAAAAAATACAGGCCTTGAGTCGACAAGTATCGGTATTACAAAGTAACTCGCAGCCCCAACCTTCTGATCTCTCAGAGAACTCATCACCACTAGTTGTTGAAGCTGGTAACGACTGGTTTAATGAACAAGCGTTGGTCGACAGTGGTATGACCGGCGGTCAAGCCATAGAATTAAAATCCTTTTTTGAGCAACAAGAACTGCAACAATTATTTCTGCGAGATCAAGCTGCTCGAGAAGGTTGGGATCGGCAAAGATATAGTGATGAATTTCAGACGCTTAATGACAAAGAGGATGCGCTGAAAGCTAGGTTAGGTAATTCCGCTTATGATGCTTATCTATTCGCCTCAGGCCAATCTAATCGAGTATCGGTCATCAGTGTCCTTGCCACTGCGCCAGCAGGCACTGCAGGAATTCTGGCAGGTGATCATATTTTGCGTTATGACAACCGGCGTATTTATAGTGGAATCGAATTGCGTCAGGCAACTACAGGGGGAAATGCTGGTGATTCAGTTTCGGTGCAAGTTGAGCGTGATGGAAAAACATTAGAGTTTTATCTGAACCGCGGACCATTGGGCATACGTATGAATTCTGTCAGTGTTGCACCTTAACTCTTCACTGTAGAAGACAACATTAGGTTGTAACGTTACCCATTTATACCTTTTTGGATCTTAGCGCGTTCTTTCATAAAGGCACTGTTCATAATGAGCGTCTCACTTTTATCATCTATTCTGATTATTTTTTCAAGAACAATACCGACATACCCATGCATAACAATTTTTGATTTTAAAAACTATCTAACCTGAGTGCTTGGAAATAACTTTTGGTCTCATTCTTATAATAATTCATAGGCGCTAGTATTGAATTTAAACCCAAGGATTCAAATAGCATCATGCCTCTCGGCATATGATTTGCCGACGTCACTAGAATAAAGGGATCTTCATCTAATCTTCTAATTATATAAAATACCTTTACCTCAAACAATATTTGGGAACCAAACAATAATCATTATTACTTTTCAGCTGAGCCTTAAATTAATCTTGAAAAACATCCGCTCAAACCTCAAAGTAACCTTGTTTCATTACTTCAGACTTCTAACCTAAAGCTTTTCAATAAGAGGTAACTCAAAACAGCGTGTTTTTTGAAATCTTTAATATTATTATCCCCATTTTTATATTGGTTATTATTGGCTATGCATTTGTAAAAATGGGGCTGGTGACCGGCACTGTAATTGACGGATTAATGCGTTTTGGCGTATTAATTGCCATTCCATGCTTGTTATTCCGAGCAACCTATTCATTGGATTTAAACGCCGCATTTCAATGGCGACCTTTGGTTGCCTATTATAGCGGCGCAGTCAGTTGTTTTATTATCGCAATTCTTATTTTTCAGTTTGGATTTAAAAAAAGGCCCGGTGAATCTGTTGGGATTGCTTTTGCGGCCCTTTTCTCTAACCTGGTTATGCTTGGCCTGCCAATTTCTGAACGTGCTTGGGGTCTTGAGTTTATGACTCCCAACTTCGCATTGCTTGCTGTTAACGCGCCCATTTGTTACTTGATTGGCATTACTGTTATGGAGTTTACCCGTGCTGATGGCCGGAATGGACGTGATACGGCAGTTGTTGTGGTTCGAGCAATGTTCAAGAACAGTTTAATGATCGGAATAGGTCTCGGGTTGTTGGTGAATATCAGTGGGTTCCAAGTGCCCGAACCCGTTTATGCATCAATCGAATTGTTGGCTCGTTCAGCCATTCCTGTCGCTCTCTTTGGTTTAGGTGGAGTACTGACACGCTACTCTGTCAAAGAAACTAGCCGAGAAGCCTCTGTCGTGACAGCCTTGACACTGATGATACATCCCATTATTTCGCTATTGGTCTGTTGGTGGTTCGAGCTTACAGAAGATGTCATACGCTCAATTGTATTAATGGCGGCAATGGCTCCGGGCTTAAATGCCTATTTATTTACTACTATGTATAAGCGCGGAGAAGCGATTGCAGCGAGCTCGGTCATTTTGGCTACAACTCTGTCAGTTCTGACCTTAAGCCTCTGGCTAATTTTTCTACGTTAGGTGTCATTTGTTAAGGTGCCTAGCCGTTAAGAATCTTTATTAAATCAGATACGACTTAATTCCAATATTGCTGAAGTTGGGAGTTTTACATTTAGCCTGTCAGCCCAGATCGTGAGGTCTTGCATGATGGTCGGATAGAGTTCAACCCCATCTTTAAGTTGCTGCTGCCTACTGTGCCAAGCTCGTTGACCTGGTACTCTAACTGAAGGCTCCCCATCATTACTGCGGCTATTTTCACAAAGCGATTTAATCGCGTTAGTTTGTTTTTTGAAATCTTCCAATGAACCAAAAGCTTCTGGATCAATTATTTGGATGAATACAGAGTTGGCTTCACCATCATCACTACTATCATCCGCGCGGCCATACCCTCCTAAAGCCATGCTTAACAATTCAGTTAGCATGGATAACGCATAGCCTTTGTACCCATGAGATATGCCACCGATGGGAAGAATACTACCCGGTGGATCGGCAAAAAATGCGCCAGGGTCATCTGTTACTACGCCTTGATTATCCTTTAGGTATTTACCTGCCATTTTTTCGCCTGCACGTTGTGCACGGCCAACATAGCCACCGGCAGTAATGCACATGCTGATGTCGAACAAAATAGGATAGTCGTCGGCAGGGGCTACAAAAGCAATCGGATTAGCTGAAAATATAGGGTCAATACCACCATGCGCACAAACAGAATGTTCATTAGGCGTTGAGCAAGTAATAAGCGCAACATAGCCAGCCTCAACAATTTTTGGACAATACGCACCTAGGCAAGCAATGTGCTGACTTTTACGTATTGTGGCAGTAACGATACCCCGTGTTGCGACCCGTTGGATGCATTCGTCAATTGCTTGAGACATTACCCAGGGACCCGGCAAAAAATTGGCATCCCAATTAAACACGTTGCCACGGTCAACAATTACTTCAGGGTCACCATTAATGCGTGTCTCACCCTTAGACAGCCAATCAAGGTTACTCGATATTCGATTCATGCCGTGAGTTGTAAAACCGAGCAAATCAGCTTCTACAAAAACAGTGGCCATAACGCTCGCTCGCTCATGAGACAAACCAACCGCAGTAAATAATTCTGTGGAAAACTGTATTAGCGAGCTATAGGAGTAAAGAACAGACATAGCTAGATGACCAAAAAATAAGTCAGATAATATCAGGACTGCTGATTCAGTTGAAGACTTTCTCTGGGCTCAGGCTGTTAATGCTCCAGTTGTAATAATCATCATCAATCGACTCTATATTTCTGAGTTGCTCAGCAAGTTGAGGTTCTGCATATTGGCGCAGATGATTGATGATACTTGCATCAGTACCGCCAAAATCAACCTTGTACCACTTGTAAATACTAGATACTCGCAGCTTGCCTTTTTTCACTTGAGCCGCACGATGGTGATTAATGAATTCGACTGCCGCTACATTTAACAATGCTTGAGTATTCGCTGCCGTAAATGCGTTTGATTGCAGGTTTGGACAGCCGATTGAGGCGCAGTTAACAGCGTAGTGAATTCGAGGATCTTGCCAAATAGGCCGTAATATTCGATGTTCAATATCATTTAAACTCATTTCTTCACCATCAATCATAATAAGCTTTTTGTCCCAAGGACCAAAGCTAAAGAAGCCAGATTTAATGTCTCGAATACTGGCAATGGGATAATTATCCAGTATTAGATTGACTGTAATCGCGTTGTATAAATTGATCCAGTACGCCATTTGTTCGTCTCGATTGTATTGTCTGATTGGCGTTTTCGATAAGCCCAAAATATAAGCTTGTAACTGCTTTTTTTCATCCATTTGAAACTTTGAATAGGCAAAGTGATTTATGCCGTCTTTAGTTGGTGTAACAAATCGACTAGTTAGATCATTCCATTCGCTATGGTCGATAGTCAGGTTCGAATCAGCATCATGCGATGCCCATTTATCCCACAACTCAGATGCCGGTGCCGCCGCTATCAGACTCGAGAAAGATAATGCAAATAGCGCTATTAAAAGCGAAAAGATGGCTTTGAAGTGCTGCATAGTTATGGCCAGAACAAGAATTAAAGTTAGAAAACGGAGTTTAATTATCTCTTATAGACCTGTCACAAAATGATTAGTTTAGGCCGATATTTCGATTTTCGATGAGAATTATAGCAAATAAGCTGATAAGTGGTTGATAACAGCGAAGATTTATGGTGCAACCGACCATTTAAACCTGTAGTATGCGACCCCCTTCTGGCCTTTGCCCATCAAGCTTACGCGTTCAGGCATTCTATATTTTCTCAGGCTCTACTCATGACCACCGATTCGGTAACTGCGTTCGATCAACTGGCGCTTTCTCAACCTATTTTTAAAATACTCGACGAGGTTGGGTATGAAACCCCATCTCCAATTCAAGCGCAAACCATACCATTATTACTCGAAGGACGAGATGTGGTCGGTCAAGCGCAAACGGGTACCGGCAAGACGGCTGCTTTTGCACTGCCTATATTGACTAATCTTGATCTCAGTCAAAAAGACCCACAAGTACTCGTATTGGCGCCCACTCGCGAACTTGCCCTGCAAGTCGCTGAAGCATTTCAGAAATACGCGAAACATATGAAAGGCTTTCATGTATTGCCGGTGTATGGTGGACAGGAATTTCGCACCCAAATTCGTGCGCTGGAGCGTGGTGTGCATGTAGTCGTGGGTACGCCAGGTCGAGTCATGGACCACATGCGTCGAGGCAACCTTAAATTAAATAACCTGAAGGTACTGGTACTCGACGAAGCAGACGAAATGCTCCGCATGGGATTTATTGACGATGTTGAATGGGTACTGGAGCAAACGCCAGATACGCGTCAAATTGCTTTGTTCTCAGCCACAATGCCGACTCAAATACGACGAATAGCAGCTAAACACCTAAATAATCCAGTCGAAGTAACGATCAAATTAAAGACTGCCACGGCAGATACTATTCGCCAACGCTTCTGGCCCGTTAGCGGCATTCATAAGCTAGATGCTCTGACACGAATACTCGAAGCAGAAAAGTTCGACGCAATCATTATTTTCGTACGCACAAAAACCGCAACTGTCGAATTGTCCGAAAAACTAGAAGCACGAGGTTATGCCTCGACGCCACTCAATGGTGACATTCCGCAAAACCAGCGCGAGCGAGCCATCGACAACCTGAAAAAGGGCAAGCTCGATATTCTAGTTGCAACCGACGTGGCCGCACGCGGTCTTGATGTTGAACGAATCAGCCATGTTATTAACTATGATATCCCCTACGATGCCGAAGCTTATATTCATCGCATTGGGCGAACCGGTCGTGCTGGACGACAAGGTGATGCGATTTTATTTGTAGCACCACGCGAAAGACGTTTGCTAGGCGCTATCGAAAAAGCCACGCGAAAAGAAATCGAAATGATGGAGTTACCATCGACCGAGCTCATTAACGATAAGCGGGTCGAAAGGTTCAAACAGCGTATCACTGATGCAATCGCCAGCGACAAATCAAAAATGTTTTACCAAATGGTCGAGCAATATCAAATTGAAACTGATTCAACACCATTAGCAATTGCAGGCGCATTAGCGCAAATGTTGCAAGGCGACACACCATTTCTATTACAAAACAAACCTAATCGCCAAGCTGATAACGACTGGAAGAAAGGCGAAGACCGCGGTAGCCGAGGCAGAGATAGAGATAGAGATGATCGCCCACCGCGCAAAGAACGCTCACCAAGACGCGATGCTAGTGCAGGACCAGAAGAAGGTATGAAAACCTACCGACTCGAAGTGGGTCATGAGCATAAAATCATGCCTGGCAATATTGTTGGTGCGATTGCCAACGAAGCTAATATCGATAGCAAGAACATCGGCCGAATCAAAATATTCGACGCACACAGCCTTGTCGATATGCCCGATGGCATGCCGGATGAATTATTTGAAAGTTTAAAGCGCGTTCGTATTGGCACCTACCCACTCGATATTTCTGTTGCCAGCAAAGAAGATATTGCGCAGATAACTGATGCTGGTTCAGGTAGGGACAGAGGACAAAGTCGTGACAGGGTTCAAAGTAGAGATCGAGATCAAGGCCGTGACCGCGATCAAAGCAGAGATAGTAAACCTGAATCGACCAGTAAAAAAAGAGACAAGAGACCTGCAAAAGTTGAAGAAAAGCCAAGAGAAAAAGTCAGGAAACGCGACCTAAAGGATAAAGGCAAGCCAAAACGGAAAATAGTGAAAGAGGCTAGCGGCAATGAATCGACAGGCAAGGAACCTTTGAAAAAGCTAGGTCTTAAAAAACTTAGTGACTAGATCTTGGTTGCTGTAGCTCAGGTTGGAGCTACAGCAATTAAAACAAGTTTTGCTGATGCCCTGTAACCACTTCCATGGAACTATTGACCGCGGTTAAAATAGTATCGGCGATGGGGGTTAACTGTTTTTCGATGTAGTGTTCATAATCGAGTTTCGATTTTTGGCATTCCAAGGTTTCAGCGCCACTAAGTGTAATGACATATTCAATCCAGCTTTTATTGCTATAGCGCGAGGGCTGGCTCATTTTTTTAAACACTAACTCCGCCTTGATCGCAGCTTGCGCATGGGGTGGGATATTTTTAATATAATCTGCCAACGGTTTCCTTAAACGCTTGCGATATTTTAGCTGATCGTCGTATTCACCCTTTCGCAACAAATCAATTGTTAGCAAAATATAGTCTTCATATGCCTCGCTATCAAATACCAGCTGATACAGTTTTTGCTGAAAAACCTTGGCCAAATTAGTCCAGTCAGTGCGTACTGTTTCCAGCCCCTTATAGTGTATGGCCCTATTACCATTCTCATCATCGATTAATCCCGCATAACGTTTTTTACTGCCTTGATCTGATCCTCTGACTGTCGGCATAAAAAACTGATTGAAATGCGTTTCGAATTCCATTTCTAGATAGCAAGGCAAGCCATGTTCTTTCTCTAAAGCCTGCTGCCAATATCGGTTAACCAGCACTACTAATTGATCAGCAATTCCCGTGGCTTGCTGATTCCCACAAGCCTTATGTAAAGACACGAAGACCGAGTCTGTATCGCCATATATTACGTCATAACCTTCAGCCTCGATAAGGTTGACTGTTTTCAAAATAATGGCGTGACTTCGCTTAGTAATCGAACTGGTTAAACGAGAATCGTGTACGCGACAACCCGGTGTGCCAAGCACGCCATAAAACGAATTCATGATTATCTTAATAGCTTGAGATAAGGGTGCATTTTTATCCCGTTTAGCCACGTCCCGAGCCCGCCAAAGTGTCGCAATAATATCGGGTAGAATATTGTCGTGCTTGCTAAAACTAGCACCATCAAAGCCATCGATAATATCGTTCTTTTCTAATTTTTTAGCTGCAATTCGCGCATAGGGGTCAACCTTAAATGTACGAATAATACTGGGGTAAAGACTTTTATAATCGAGCACTAAAACACTTTGATGCATACCCGGCTTCGAATCCATGACGTAGCCGCCAGGCGCGCTCAGTTCACCTTGATAGTCGCCGATATTGGGTGCAACAAACCCCTTGCGGTGCAGTCGCGGCAAATAAAGGTTATCAAATGCAGCGACTGAGCCACCCACTTTATCCATCTCAAGCCCTGTTAGCCTAGTTCGTTCTATGGCGAAGTTTATGAGGTCAGCCTTGTCGAAAATATCCCGTACGAGTTGACAGTCTTCCAAGTTATAAACCGCGAGTTGTAGCTTGTCTTCATGAAACTGACGCCGTATTTCTTTTGCCTTATATAAGGGATCGTGTAGAGACTGGCTGTCGTGAATCAATTTGCCCCGCCCCAACAAAGCCTGACCTACTGACTCGAGTGAGAAGCTGGAAAAGTTGTAAGTAGCGCTCTTCAAAGTATCGATACCACAGAGCACAACCCGCCCTGGAATTGATATAAAGTGATGATCAGTTTCATTCTGGGCTTTACGCCAAGACGGTATCGTTTTACTACGACCTATTGTAAATGGAATGCTTAGTACTTGAGATCTTTTCTGTAATACTCTTAAATCAAAATTAACAACATTCCAACCAATGAAAATATCTGGGTCAATTTCAATTACAGTTTCGATCCAGCGTGTCAAAAGTATTTTTTCATCGGTGACATATTCAACCAGGCTAGTATCTACACCATCGCCAATAATGAAAACTTTTTGCATCCGATTAGACACAAAGGCGATCGAAAATAATACGTCAGTGAGGTAATCGGTTTCGATGTCGAAAGACATGACTTCGAAGGTTGGCGTGTATTTAGCAGGCTTGAGTCGGGCTGGTTCTATGATGTTTTGATGGTCATCAAACTCGATTGACACGGGGGCTGTAATAAAGCGCTCCATCAAATACCGATCGGCTGGACGAATATCTGATTCATAACAAGACAGGTTGTTTTGCTTTAAAAGATCACGTGCCCGATAAAGTTTTTGTTGCGAGTCAAAATACACGCCACTCATCGGTTCAAATCTAAATGACTGAAGACCTAATGGTTTGATCGACATCAAACCCATTGTTTTCAGTAATGTCGCTATTTGATCACTGTCCTCCGTACGAATAAAAAAAATAGCTTTTTGATTGGGAATGGAAACGTGGATAGGGCCATGTTCACTAACTAGCCAAAAGTCTAGGCGAATTCCTGTAGGCGTATCGTTCCAATGCCGGGTTAACAGAAAACCTGAGGTTAGAGCCATTTATACATGACCAGTGCATCGATGTAACCTGCTTCTGGATGGTTGAATGCTTTAGGTAGATTTCCAACGGTTTCAAAGCCAAGCTTATGCCAGAGCTTAACAGCGGTTATATTGTTACTGGCGACGAAGTTAAACTGCATCGCCTTGTAACCCATCTCACGAGCAATTGCCTGCGAATGCTCGCACATCATTGTCGCAAGTCCCTTGCCTCGAGCATTTGATGAGACCATGTATCCGCAATTACAGACATGTTTTCCGGGACCAGCTTGGTTAGTTTTTATGAAGTAGGTGCCAAGTACCTTGTCATTTTCTTCAGCCACAAATGTTTTCTGGGGCTGTTCTAGCCAGATTTCTTGAGCCTCAAGCCGGTTTGTTTCAGGTGAATAGGCATAGGTATTACCAACCTTTACTATTTCGTGAAATATTGGCCAAATTTGATTAAAGTCATCAGCGGTGGCAGATCTAATATGCATGATTTAATTTTTACAGGGCTTGTTGTTAGGTGGAATCTTCATGGATATTAAGCCTATTGGTGTCTTTATACAGTATGAAAAATGCGCTGGTTTTTAATCTAAAAGGGCACTTCTTTAACGTTGTAGAATATTACAATAAAACAAAGCCTTTATGTGAATCTTGGTGGGACGAACCTGAGTTAAATTGACATCTAAAACGCTGACTGCAAATACTCGAAAACACGCTTAGCCTGCTCAGAGTGATTGTCTTCTCGATAATACAAAACCACATCAAGCTCAGTGATGCCAAAGTAGCCTTCGAGCGATACCAACGTACCGGCACTGAGCTCCTTTTCAATGATGCCCTCAGCTAGCCAAGCAACACCCATGTCGGCTAAAGCCATTTCTTTCAAACTGGCCGAAAAAGCAGATTCACAAATAACGTCTAGCTGATAGTCGCGTATGACCTGAGGCAAGCAAGTTCTGGCTATGACGTCGGCCATAAAACCGCCTTCCTGGTACATCAGCATTGGAATATTTCCGGCTAGCAACGATTGAATGTCTTCAAACTGATTCAAGGCATCTCGACTGATAACGGGAATAAGTGAGTCCTTGTTGAGGAAGATTCTCTTAATGGATGAATTTGAAAAGTCGAACTTGAAGTGTGGTGCCTCGTAACAGAGTAGAAATTGACCCTCTTTTCTGAATTGTGCCTCACAATCATCATTATTCACGGGTGTCACTCGATAGGTAGTATCGGGTAATTGTTGTTTGATGGCTTTGATCAGCCGAGGAAATTTCGACATTGCTAAGGTGTGTTGGGCGACAAAACTGATTCTGTTCTGATTGTTAGATTTCGCCTGTAGTCGACTGCGCAGCGCGTACAAGCGGGTTGCCAAATCCCGAAAGCCTTCTTCTAGCTCCCGTCCTGCAGGCAAAATGGTGACGGGTTTGGTACGTCTATCAACAATCTCAACCCCTAGCCATTCTTCGAGTAGACGTATGCGCCGTGAAAACGCCGGTTGTGTAACGTGCCTTCGTTTGGCGGCACGGGTGAAAGATTGCTCTTCCAGTAATGCGAGTAAATCTTCTAAACCTTTAAGATCCATGACTGTTAGTGCGATTAAATTGTTAGTGTGGAATATAACAAAAAATAACTTTAAACAAAGTAATTAGCATTGTTTTAGGTTGTTTTTTTATGTAATTATGTTCGAAATTAACTTTAGGAACCTAAAATGCATCTTTCACGATTTCCTCGTCTGCACTTCGCCCATCTGCCAACAGCACTAGAGCCAATGCCTCGTCTATCTGAAGCGCTCGGTGGTCCAAACCTATGGATCAAGCGAGATGATTGTACTGGTCTATCATCGGGTGGTAACAAAACCCGTAAGCTTGAGTTCTTGATGGCTGATGCTCAACAAAAGAAAGCAGATGTGATTATCACTCAAGGTGCGACTCAATCGAACCATGCACGTCAAACAACTGCGATTGCAGCTAAAATGGGCCTTGAATGCCACATTTTGCTAGAAGATAGAACCGGTTATGAAGATGATGCCTATGTACTTAACGGCAACGTTTTACTCAATCAATTACATGGTGCAACCATAGCAAAACGTGATGCCAATACTGATATGAACGCCGAGATGGAAGTGCTTGCGCAGAAGTTACGTGATGATGGTAAGAACCCCTACATTATCCCCGGTGGCGGTTCGAACGAAATTGGTGCGCTTGGCTATGTAAACGCCGCGATTGAATTAATGACGCAGGCCAATGATCGCTCGCTTATCATAGATCATTTGGTACACGCGACAGGTAGTGCAGGTACACAGGCTGGGCTCGTGTTAGGTATGGAAGGGATGAATTCAGGCATTCCTGTTTACGGCGTGGGTGTTCGCGCACCAAAACAAAAGCAGGAAGAAATGGTGTTTAACCTAGCACAACGTACCGCTGATTTCATGGGCCTTAGTCCAGATGTTGTTAAGCGTGAAAGTGTCGTAGCAAACAGTGATTATGTTGGTGATGGTTATGGTTTACCAACCGACGCAATGGTCGAAGCAGTTAAGTTAATGGCACAATATGAAGGTATATTGCTTGACCCGGTTTATTCGGGCAAAGGCTTTTCAGGTTTAGTCGACCTGATCCGTAAAGGTCATTTCAAAAAGGGCGAGAATGTTGTCTTCCTGCATACTGGCGGCAGTATTTCATTATTTGGTTACCCAAAAGTATTCAACCTACCCGGTTATATTTAATCTGGTTTTGTTTAACTTAACTTTATTTAATGTGAGAGCCCTTAATCATGCAACATTTAAAGAAACCGGGGTTGTCGCCTGAAGATTCTGATCGCGAAGTTCGCGAATCAGTCGAGGCAATGCTCAGTGATATTAAACAAAATGGTGAGCAAGCGGTTCGAGCGCTAGCGAAAAAATTCGACGGATGGGAAGGCGATTTCGTTCTTAGTGACGAAAAGAAGCAGCGCTTAATTGCTAGCCTGCCGCAATCAGTCAAAGATGATATTCAGTTTGCTTACAAGCAAGTATCTCGCTTTGCTGAGGCACAACGCGATAGCTTGCAGTCTTTTGAAATCGAAACTGAGCCGGGGGTTAAGCTTGGCCAGCGTATCCTGCCGGTGCAATCTGCCGGTTGTTATGTGCCTGGTGGCCGATATGCTCACGCAGCGTCGGCCATTATGAGTGTTGCCACTGCCAAAGTGGCCGGTGTACCTTTCGTGGTGGCTGCGTCGCCACCGCGTGGTGACTCTATCGATGCAGCAGTGTGTTACGCGATGGATCTGGCTGGTGCCGATATGATTCTTGAAATGGGCGGTGTACAAGCCGTTGCCTCGATGGCCAGTGGTTTATTCACGGGCAAGCCCGCAGATATTATCGTAGGCCCAGGTAACGCTTATGTTGCAGAAGCCAAGCGAATTTTATTTGGACAAGTGGGTATTGATGTTTTTGCTGGGCCAACTGAATCGGCAATTATTGCTGACGACAGTGCAGACCCGATGACGATTGCGGTTGACCTGACGTCACAGGCAGAACACGGTATTAACTCACCTGTCTGGCTATTCACTACATCACAAGTTTTGGCTGAAAAAGTAGCCGAGTTGATTCCAAAAGTGGCTGCTGATATGCCCAATGCTGATGTTGTTAATCAGGCCTGGAACGACTATGGAGAAATCATCGTCTGTGATAGCCGTGAAGAAGTGGTTAAATATAGTGATGAATACGCCAGTGAACACTTGCAAGTGATGGCTGATGATCTTGAATGGTGGAAGCAAAACCTGAATAACTATGGGTCACTATTTTTGGGTGAAGGCAGTACCGTCACACATGGTGACAAGTGCTCCGGTACCAATCATATTTTGCCCACTAAACGCGCTGGCCGTTATAGTGGTGGACTCAATGTGCAAAAATTCATGAAGGTGCTGACTTATCAGCAAATTGATGAAGAAGCGAACCGCGTATTTAGTGCGGTTGGCTCACGTATCTCCAGGATCGAGGGTATGGAAGGTCATGCCCGTGCTTGTGACTGGCGACTACGCAAGTATTTCCCTGAACAGGAATGGGATTTCGAAGTTTACGACCAGAAACGCTACTAAGAGAAAGTTAAATGTCTGATTTAGTTTTTGCCAAACCCTTCACCCAGCAGGAGCCAATTCCTGAAAGTGGCATCGAGCGCGCGGTAGAAATCATGCGCTCGGGTCGACTGCATCGCTACAACGTAATGGAAGGCGAAACCTCAGAAGCTGCCATGCTCGAAACCGAATTTGCCAACTACATGGGCCAGCAATTTTGTCTGGCCTGTGCATCGGGTGGCTACGCTTTGCACATAGCGCTAAAAGCGGCTGGCATTAAACCAGGTGAAGGGGTGCTGACCAATGGCTTTACTTTGGCTCCAGTTCCTGGGGCGATTGATAATGCGGGTGGAAAGCCGGTTCTGGTTGAGATTGATGATAACTATTGCGTTGATCTTGTTCACCTTGAAAAAATGATGCAATTATCTAAAGCGCGTTTCTTTCTCATGTCTCATATGCGGGGACATATCGCCGATATGGATGTGGTAGTAACACTGTGCGAAAAATACGGTGTTGCCTTAATAGAAGACTGTGCGCACACCATGGGAGCCTATTGGAGCGACAAAAGATCTGGTAGCTTTGGATTGGTGGCCTGCTTTAGCACGCAAACTTACAAGCACATTAACTCAGGTGAAGGTGGATTTCTGACAACCGATAATCCAGAGCTAATGGCGAAAGCGGTTATGCATTCTGGTTCTTATATGTTATTCGAACGCCATGATGCTGCACCTGATGTTGAGACATTCAAGGACATAAAACTCGACACCCCTAACTACAGTGGAAGAATGGATAATCTACGTGCTGCTCTCTTAAGGGCGCAACTACCGTTACTAGACGAAAACTGCAAGCGCTGGAATCAACGATATCGTGCCCTCGAAAAACGACTCACAGAAAATTCGGACATTAAACTTTCAGCGCGCCAAGACAAGGAGCATTATGTTGCGAGTTCACTGCAATTTCGAGTAGAGAAATTAAAAGAAGGGCAGATTGGTGACTTCGTCAAAGCCTGCGCCAAACGCGGTGTAGAGTTGAAATGGTTTGGAAGTGCCGAACCTCAGGGCTTTACCAGTCGATATGATAGTTGGCGCTATGTTGAATCAAAGCAACACTTGCCTAATACACTAAAATTGCTAGCGACTACTTTTGATTTACGTATTCCACTGACGTTTGATGTTGAGGATATGATAATTATCGGCGACATCATCGACGATGTCGTGCAGTCAATCTTCAAAAATTAACGAGTCATTTCGCTTTAAGAGCTGGGATAAGCTAGATTCTGATCCTACATTTATGACCAATGATAGTAAAAGCCAGTGTATTAAAGTCCAACAGTCTAGTCTTATTTTGTTTCATTTTATTAGGCCAGATTAATCTCTAAATGAATCAATACTCTTTTCGTTATGCCATCGCTAATCAAAACCAGACATTGGATTATTGTCATTATATTGGCTGCTCTTTTAGCTATGAACTCGATCTGCTCAAGTAGCTTATCTAAAGCTATCGGAAAATAGGTGATCCCGATTGAATAACAAGAGAAGACCCCGACGGTTGGGCTGACAACTACCCATGGCGCCGAGTGGAGGACTATTGAGCTTAGTGATGACGGCCTCATTGCCTCAGTCCGATGAAGACTATTCTTTTTTCTTAATACTGCCTGATCGAGTACCAAATAATCGATCACCAGCATCACCTAGGCCCGGCAAAATATAACCTTTCTCGTTGCATTCTCGATCCAGAGCAGCCGTGTAGATAGGTACTTCTGGGTGATCATTCTTGAGTGTTTGTATGCCATCAGGGGCTGCCAACAGGCAAATAAAGCGAATGTTCTTAGCGCCTGCTCCTTTAATTCTAGTGAGAGCTGCCGACGCCGAATGGCCTGTGGCCAGCATCGGGTCAACGACAATGCAAAGCCGCTGTTCAAGATTCGCAGGTGCCTTAAAATAATACTCAACTGCCTCTAAAGTGACCGGATCTCGATATAACCCAACGTGGCCGATTCTTGCTGAAGGCACTAACTCTTCCAAACCAGATAAGAGCCCTTCACCGGCACGCAAAATAGAAAAGAAGCACATTTTTTTACCGGCCAAAATGGGGGCCTCCATTGCTTCAAGTGGCGTCTCAATTGACTTCGTTGTCATCGCCAAATCACGCGTAGCCTCGTATCCAATCAATAGGCTAATTT
>JBNMQI010000034.1:0-17586 GCA_051277905.1 Gammaproteobacteria bacterium
AATTCTTGCATGGTATGGAAAAATGAACCTGTCCAGGCAGCATGACCTTCTTTTTGAACCGAGCTTCGTCGTTGACGGTGGAGGAAGTCTTCCTCAGCAATATTGACTAAGTTGAAGTATATAGTGAAAGCTCGAGTGACCTGATTAACAACGTAGGGGTCGAGACCCTCAATTAGTTTCATCAGAGCATGTCGCTGTGGTTCACTATTGCGTCGACGTAGCTGAATAAATCCAGTGCGGAGCGATTCAACGGCATGAAAAACTTCAGGGCCTTCGTGTTTAAGTAACACGTTACCGACTAACTTACCTAAGAGTTTTACCCGCGAGCGTAGTTCTTTGTCTGACTTTGCATGAAAGCTTATTGCCTGAGTTCTCATAGGACTTTCCATAGTAACAGACTTATTATTATAACAAGTTTAAATTTGTCAGTTGTCAAAAAACCGATTTTTTCGATGGCTCTGACGACACGCCTTCATGCAATAATTGAGGTCTTAAAAAAGCTCTGATGACGGATACTGATCTTAATGATGCGATTATAGGAGCTTCTTCGATCAAGTGTGACATTGCTAGCCTATTGCAGGTCATTCGTACTTTACTAGGGACCTATTGACTGACATAACCTTTTTATGAATCAGGGAAAGACAAACTTACTATTCATAAATATACTCTAATAAATTAATTAGTTTTTTTTATAATCACACTATTAAACTGAAAATGCCTGAATCAATATTAATAACTGACGAATTACAAATGCGTCACCTTGGTGCCCAGCTCATCGCTGCCTGTAGTTCTGGAGGAGTGATTGCGTTGCATGGTGAACTTGGTACGGGAAAAACAACGATGGTTCGGGGAGCATTGCAATTCCTTGGTGTTAGTTCTGGCGTGCGAAGTCCTACCTACACCCTAGTTGAGTATTATGAATTTAAGCCTTTGTCGATAGCGCATTTCGATTTATACCGCTTATCAGATGGTGAAGAACTGGAATATTTGGGTTATCGAGACTATTTAACAGCCGATACGCTTTGCCTCATCGAATGGCCAGAGAGAGCCGATGGCTACTTGAGTGATATTGGGTTGAACTTATATTTGGCATATGATGAGTGTGGAAGAAGGCTTAAGATTGAACCATGCAACGAGTGGGGACGTGCAATTGTCGCAGGGTTAAACCTTTAACTTTTTTTGAGGAAGGTCCAGTATCTACTTAATAAATATACAAATATTGTTAATTTATCGGTTGATTTATTGTGTGTTTTTGACTATAAATAGTATCTTAGCCCTAAATTTAAAGAATACTCTTCAAGAATCTTATGGATCCACTCGCAATAGCAAGACGATTATTCCTCAAACGCCTAGCTCGTTTCGGCGCTTCGGCTGCGCTTCTGACGAGTGGTGGTCAAGTCCTCGCCGGCACTAAAGCGGCACTAAACGGCATTCGTATTTCACAACCATCTGAAGAACACACTCGCATTGTGTTTGATTTGTCATCGGACGTTAGGTACAAACTTTTCAGCTTGAGTAATCCGCCTCGCGTTGTAGTTGATCTAAAAAGCACACACGAAAGTGACGCATTATCTGTTTCGAATAAAAAAACGAATTTAATGCTTAATTTGCGCTCAGCAAATAAAAGTTCAGGTGATCTAAGAGTTGTTTTTGACTTAAAAAGCAAAGTGGAGCCGACTAGCTTTTCGTTACAACCGGATGGGAAGTCAGGCCATCGTCTGGTTGTTGATTTGCATGGCAAAACTTTAAATCCACAACCGATCAAAACCAGCCAGCAGCAAGAAAACAAGGTTAAAAAAGAGTACCTCATCGCAGTCGATGCAGGCCATGGTGGGCGTGATCCTGGAGCAGTGGGTAGAAAGGGTACCCGTGAAAAAGATATTACACTTGCCGTTGCCAAGAAAATTAGAGTATTAATTAACCGCACACCTGGTTATAAAGCAATATTGACTCGTGATAGCGACCGATATATTGCGCTACGCAACCGAGTAAAAGTTGCGCGCGATAATCAAGCGGATTTGTTTTTGTCGATACATGCGAACTCATTTAGAAGTTCAAAGGTTGAAGGCGGTTCGGTTTATGCCTTGTCACTTAGGGGCGCAAGCTCAGAAGAAGCTAAGTTGGTTGCTGAAAAAGAAAACGCATCGGACTTGTTTGGTCGTATTAGTCTTGATGACAAGGACGATATGCTCGCCTCTGTTTTGCTCAATTTATCCCAGACTGCTGCCATTCAAGACAGCCTAGAACTTGGCTCGTTGGTTTTGAAGCAAATGGGTAAAGTAGCTAAACTCAATAATAATAAAGTACAGCAAGCGGGTTTTGCCGTATTAAAAGCTCCAGATATGTCGTCCATTCTGATCGAAACTGCTTTCCTATCAAACCCGAAAGAAGAGCGTAAACTGAGATCCAGTAAGCATCAACAAAAACTTGCTACCGCTATTTTTTCAGGTATCAAAGTACATTTGAAAAATCGCCAAGTTTAATTCATAGCCTGTCAGTCGAAAGGACTTAAGGTAATTCATGTTTGTTAGTAGTGTAGTTAACCTTAAGGCTTTTCTACAGCCAATAACTCCATCGTTATTCAATGATTTAAACTTTATTAATTAATGAGTATTAAAAAAATCAATTAAGACGGCCTGATATTCTTCTGATTCCTCTATGTTGCCATGAGTTACATTCTTCACCATTTGAAATTTAACCTCTGAATTAATCAACTCATTGAGCAGTTTTTTGGTGTGTATGTTGGGTACAACAGAGTCTAATTCTGCCGCTACAACCAGTGTTGGCGAAGTAATCGACTTAGCATAATTAATTGATTCAAATTTATCTCGAACCAGATAGCGAGTTGGAAAAAATGGATAATGTGATTGGGCCACTTCAGCAATACTGTCATAGGGAGTCAGCAAAACTAATTTTTCGATTTGCCGTTTAGCGCTCAAGTAAACGGCAACGCCACTGCCTAGACTTCGACCTATGGCGGATATTGATGTGTGTTTTGGTTTAATTTGGTCATATATAAAAAGGGCATCTGAAAATAAACCTGTTTCAGTTGGCTTGCTTTCACTCTTTCCATAACCACGGTAATCGACCAAATAAACACTATATTCTTGCAATTCAGCTTCAAATAAGTCGATATTGTTAGTAATTTGTTCGGCATTACCGCCAAAATAAATAATAGCCTGATGCTTGCCTGGATTGAGTACCCATCCATGCAGGTCGATCTCATTGTTTTTGAAGGTGATAGTTTGCTGATCAATACCACTAGCATCATCAACATCTGGAAATAATAAGGTCCGTTGAAAAACGTAGAGTAAAGACATCGCCAGCAAATAAATAACAGCGAGTATGGCAATGATGGAAAGTAATAATTTCATATAATCCGACCTGCAGATCCTAAGGTTGGTGCTCGGTAAGCTTCATAAACGGAGTGATGTTTATCATTTAATTAGCTTGAAGATATTATTATTTAGATTACGACCAGTGGCAATGACCTAAATGCCTAGGTCTGGCTCGCTAGCTCAAACTTTTCTAGCAAATAATCGAGCAATTGGTTCATCGATTGATTGAGTAATATTGCATTTTTATTAATCAAATGTTGCAACATTTCTTCGTGTAGGCTGATAATGTCACTTCGCTCTCTGACGACTGTGACAATCATATTGGTAACGGGAATCAATGCTTCAATAACGGTATACATAACAAATCTCACCATACCATTCCCTGCAGCATCCACTAGCGCTCTGTGAAAAGCAACATCTGCCTGGCAAAAGGCTTCATCACTAATTTCAGGATTCCTCTGTCGTTCGAGCGCAATTTTGATATCTGCAATATGCACTTCTGTCGCATTCTTTACGGCATGTTCCAGGCAGCCACCTTGAAGGATTCGCCGAGCATCGATTATTTCAACAATATCAAGTGCACCCATACCGACTAACAATGTTGCAGCACCGCTGAGTGAACCTGCAAGCTCTTCATAACTAGGCTGGATTACAAAATTGCCGCCAGTAGGACCTCGGCGTGCACGCACTAAGTTTTGCGCTGCAAGCCTTTTTAGGGCTTCTCGGACACTAGGGCGCGATACACCATAACGCTGGGCGAGTTCATCCTCAGTTGGCAGACGGTCGCCAATTTTGAATTGCCCGCTAACTATCGCTTCACGCAATTGTTCTGCGATTTGTTTAGAAATACTTGATTTTATAATTGGACTAGTTTGCACGTTAAAGCTCATTAATACTGTAATTTCGATTATACCGGATATCAACTTAATTGCGTTGACATCTATTTGTCTTACAAATAGTATAATTGCACAAACTAGAGGGATTCACCATGAGCAAATCTTTACTGGGCGACCAAAATTTTCAGGGTTACCAAATAAACAAAACTGAAACAGGCCAAACTTGTGAGTTAAAACAATTGAGTACGGATGACCTGATGGAAGGTGATGTGACAATTAAGGTTGAGTTTTCGACCTTAAATTATAAAGATGGTCTTGCATTAACAGGTAAGTCACCCGTTGTGCGAAAGTTTCCATTGACACCAGGCATCGATTTTTCTGGCACAGTTATTAGCTCTGAACATACTGCATTTGAAGCTGGAGACAAAGTTGTGTTAAACGGTTTTGGTGTTGGTGAAGTTCATTCTGGTGGCTATGCTCAGATGGCACGAGTCAGCGGTGACTGGTTGGTTAAGTTGCCAAGCAAAATCGATACTCGCCAGGCAATGGCAGTCGGTACAGCGGGTTATACCGCAATGCTTTGTGTCATGGCGCTCGAACAACATGGTATTAAACCTGCGGATGGTAATATTCTAGTTACTGGTGCTTCTGGTGGTGTGGGGAGTGTTGCTGTCGCAATTTTAAGTCAGTTAGGCTACTCAGTTGTGGCAACAACTGGACGCATGGCGGAAAAAGATTACTTGCTGTCTTTAGGCGCATCAGAAGTCATTGAGCGTCAAGGATTTTCAGAAAAAGCGAGGGCTTTATATAAAGAGCTATGGGCTGGCGCAATTGATGTGGCCGGTGGCAATACACTCGCAAATGTATTGAGCCAAATGAAATATGGTTCAGCTGTTGCAGCTTGTGGCTTAGCCGAGTCAATGAGTTTACCTGCTTCTGTCGCGCCGTTTATTTTGCGTGGCATCACCTTGTACGGCGTCGATTCTGTAATGGCCTCAATCGAAAAACGTCAACTTGCTTGGAGCAGGCTAGAGCAAGACTTAGATATGGAGTTGCTCGAACGTTTATCATTCGACTTAGACTTTAATGACCTACCCCAAGCTGCCAGTGACATACTAGATGGCAAAATCCGGGGCAGGGCTATAGTTAAAATACCCGAGTAAAGAGGACTTAATTCAGTTCAACCGAATCACCAACTTTAAGTGACCCTGCTTTAATTACTTTGCAACAAACTCCGCCGCGCCAGTCTGGCATTAGGGCTGATTTCAGCCCTTGATGTTGCTCGTCCATGCGGATGCAGGGGTCGGTTTCTTGGGTTATTTCCAGCTCAATATCGCCAACACGAAGTGTTTTACCCACATCGGCCTGACTAAAGGTTAGTTCATCAACCAATAGGTTCGCTCGCCTTGTTGTCCAAGGTAAGTCGGCATCCATCTCTTTACAAACTTGTTGCCAGTCAACGGTACTTAAAACCGTTACCTGGCGTTTTTTTGATGACCCACGAAAATCTTGTTCGACGCCTTTAGCCAAACTTACATTCGCCTGATTGCAGGTTTGCATTGACGCTTTAGAGGTCGTCCTAAAAGCAATATCGATTAAAGTGCTCATAATGAATTTATCTTCTCTTGGGTACTCTATTTTTTAATTAATAATGGTATAGCAAGGTGAATAAAAAGTGCCGGGTATTTTCATTCTTTCCTGTTCAACAAATGATCGTAATAACTTGTCGAGTGACTGCATGATTTTAGCATCACCACTAATTTCGAAGAGGCCATTTTTTTCTATCGCACGAATGCCTTCTTCTTTTACATTACCTGCAACAATAGCTGAAAAAGCCCGGCGTAAATTTGCCGCAAGTTGATGTTTTGGTTGGTCCTTGTCTAGTTTTAACTGAGCAACATTTTCATGGGTTGGAATAAATGGTTGTTGAAATTCAGGGGCAATCTTGAGGATCCAATTGAAGTAAAAAGCATCATTATTTTCACATCTGAAAGTACGTACGATTTCGATGCCTGCTTTCATTTCTTGCGCCACCTTTACCGGATCGTTGATAATAACTTGATATAAGTTTTGCGCTTCGCTACCGAGCGTTAGCTTGATAAATTGATCTATCTGTTCAAAATAATCACGAGATGATTCTGGTCCAGTCAATATCAATGGGAAGGGAACACGGGCATTTTCTGGATTCAACAGAATACCCAAAATATATAAAATTTCTTCAGCTGTTCCAACACCACCGGGAAATACAACAATGCCATGTCCGGCACGAACAAAACTTTCAAGTCTTTTTTCAATGTCTGGCAGAATGACCAGCTCCTTAACAATTGGGTTCGGTGATTCGGCTGCAATAATACCGGGTTCTGTCATACCAATATAACGCCCACCATAGATGCGCTGTTTACTATGGCCAATAGCTGCGCCCTTCATTGGGCCTTTCATCGCACCTGGGCCACAACCGGTGCAAATATCGAGCGCCCGTAATCCAAGTTCATAACCCACTTTCTTTGTGTAGTCATATTCTTCGCGTTTTATTGAATGACCACCCCAACAAACAACGAGATTAGGCTCTGTTTCGGGGCGCAAAATATTTGCATTACGTAAGATATGGAAAACCGCATTGGTAATGCCTTCAGACGTATTCATATCAAAATTTTGATTGGTAATTATTTGATTTCTGACATAAACAATATCACGCAATACCGAAAATAATTGCTCCTGAATACCCGTTATTACATGCCCATCGACAAAGGCACTATTGGGTGCATTTTCGAATTCAAGCTTAATACCGCGCTCCTGTGGTATAACGCGAATATCAAAATCATGATGCTCTTCGAGTACCTGTTTTGTATCATCGACAATACTGCCAACATTTAGCACTGCCAGAGAACAGCGTCGAAACGTATTATAACTGCTATTAAGTTCGCTACTTTGTTTGAGCTCGTTCACTTCCAAATGTGATAGAATTTCAAGTTGGCCACGAGGCGTGATGCGTGTAGTTTCCGTATTTTTGCTCATAGAGTTATAATTGCTTCTAGTATTGAAAGTTTTGTAAAATGCAGTATGCATTATAGGCACAGGGATATGATACATGAGTGATGAACTATTCGAAGTTGCTTTTTCTGGGCAAGTAAGTGATATCGCAGAATTAGATAATGTGAAGGCCAGAGTGGGGAAAATATTTAATACTGACGCAGCTAAGGTTGTTCAACTATTTTCAGGTAAGCGCGTTGTAATTAAGAAAAATATTGATCGATTAACCGCCGAGAAATATCAACATGCATTGACTAAAGCTGGTGCAATCGCCGAAGTTAAGCTGATGGTTGTTGAGGGTTTTGTGGACACTGCTACTCAACCTGTTATGACTAAGGTTGCTCTGCAGCCGAATCAGCATACGACGCTTAAAATAGATCAATCAAGCGCCTTATCTCCAGAAGAAGCTGACCTTCTCCCTCCTCAGATTAATCCACTGGGCATTACGGGTGATCAAATTCCAGATTTAATCGCTACCATTGCGCCATTAGGCAGCGCAATGCAAAGCCCATCCGCAGCCGTCATAGCGCCTCGTTATGACCTGTCGGGATTAGATGTCGCTCCGGTTGGCAGTCAGATTGGTTCGACCAAAAAAGGAGTTGATTTACCTTTACCTGACACGAGTAGTTTATCGCTGGTTAATTAAGCCGAGCCTAAAAAGCAAACTTCAAAACCAAGGTCAAGAAGAGCAGGTATACTGCCACCATCTATACAAGATATTATGCAATCAAATTATTATCACTAGTTAACAGTGATCTTTTGGAATCGTTATGAAATTATTAGTACGGAATTTAGCTCGTTCAACCACTGTGAAGGAATTAACCGATTTGTTTCAGGCATTTGGCAAAGTTCAATCCTGTAATCTAGTAATGGATGAGGTTAGTGGTGTCTCTAAAGGCTTTGGCTTTGTCGAAATGCCAAAAGCAGGGGAAGCCAAAATTGCTTTGAAAAACCTTAATAACAAAACGGTTGGCAGTAATAAAATACGAGTTAAAAAAGCCGAAGAGAAAAATGCTGAATAAAAAAATTCCTACTCAACTTTAGTTAAAGGTGTCGAAAAGCGCGGGAATTTTCATTGTGTCGACTGGCTCTGCAGATTTTTGATGGACTATTTAGCGAGTAACTAATTACTCAAGAATTAATTCTCAGTTCTTTCTTTTATCCAGTCGTGGAAGCTTTTGACGTGATACTCTTCTGGCATTAATACACCCTGCTTAAAAGGACGAGTATGCAAGCCTTGCTGATTCAGCTCTGAGGCTGCCGCATCTTGCATCATTACCAAAATAGAGAAATCAACCACATCTTTAAGGTCAAAGTCTGGCTGTGCTAGAGTTTCTGGTTGAAACAGCCATTCGACTTCGATCGCAGTCTGTTCTGGCCCCAGTGGCAGGATTCGCACGCTTCGCATATAATCTGCATGGCAGCCAATAAATACAGATGGCAGACTGGTGAAATAACTCTGTCCTCGCTCAATTTCCTGCTGGGTTAAATTGGGAAAGATGGGGCCACAGGTCTGTCCACTAGTTGTCCAGCTGTGCGCATTGGCCCGTAAGCCTCCAGCGTATTTCGGGTCATCATTATCACTGTGCAATTGCCAGTCAGGCGCATCACGGACACCAGAAATGCGTCTACCGTAAAGAGGAACCAGCTTACTTAACTCTGGATGCACATTGGGGCAATGTAGGCATTCGTTAAAGTTTTCCCAAAAAACCTTCCAGTTGCATTGCATCACTTTGCCCCAGCGATGTCCTACCACCAGTGACTCCATCGGCCAGTTATTGATTTTGTCGCTGCCACGGTCAAAGCTTGAGGTCAATTCGGGTGGGTCGTCCGCCAAAGATACAAAAATCCCTCCGCGCCATTCCTGTACGGCAACAGAGTGGAGTGGATAATCAGATTTTTCAAAGTCGATGGGCTCACGCATCGAGCTCGTCGCCTTAAGTTGGCCGTCAAGAGAGTAGGCCCACTGATGATAGGGGCAGACCAACAATTTGCTTCGCAGCCGGCCTTCATCCTGCTGACATAAAATTGATCCTCGATGGCGGCAGCTATTGTAATACCCACGCAATACACCCAGATCATCCCTCAGCAGCACAATTTCCTGTGTTCCAATTCGAAAGCGTCGAAACGCCCGAGGTTCAGAGAGAGTACTTCCGTGACAAAGGTACAACCAGCTGGCATAAAAAATACGCTCAAGTTCGTGTTGATACCAGTCAGTTGATACATACCAGTCAGCTGGCAGAGATGGCACTGAAACACTTAGCCCATCAAAGTCCTCGTTTCCACTTAACTGATGTGATCTGTTATTGTTCGATTTTTTATTCATGGCTCCCCCACACTTCATTATGACTAAATTTACTCACAAAGCCTAGTTTAGGCAACTGCTACTGGTAGCGATATTCAGCCAAAGTAGAGAGCTCTGGAAATCCTTCCTTGTTTATACTATTGCTATATTTTTTCATTACTTTTAGTTGCTTGTAATAAACGGCAAACAAGCATTGTGAATTGAGTGTTCAGTATTTAAGTCAACAACAGAAAAATAAACAGTTAGATTAGATTCTTGAATTAATATCATTAGATATGATTTTTATAATTAAAATTAATCAACTTTTTATTACAACAACCTAATGCTCGGATTACAATAACTTTTGTTGGGTCTGAGTGACTTAATTAATACCTATCTAGTCGAGTTGATATTAAACAGGGTTTATCATGTCGGATATTTCATCACCAAAAAAGTCATCTCAACCAAATGCAATTTTAGCCAACTGTGCTTGTTTTGGTGCTATGGCAATGTGGGCTGTAGGTTTCCCAGCTGCTGAGATTTTATTGCAAAGTTGGGGTGCGTTGTCTTTAAATGCGTTACGCCAGTTACTGGCTGTTGGTTGTTTGTTAATTTTTTGGTTAGCCGCCGATGGTTGGATGTCTATTTATAATGCAAGATGGCTGAAAGGTACATTAGTGGGTGGCATTGGTTTTGGCATTGGCTCTATGCTCCTCCTTGTTGGACAAAAGTTATCAGACCCTGTAACGCCAGCCATTGCAGCGGCAATGATGCCAATCGCAGGCGCTGCATTAGAAGTTATTTTCGATGGCAGGCAATTAAAATTAAAGTTAATAATTGGGATAGTGTTAGCTCTAACGGGAGGTTATCTAGCGGCAGGTATCAATTTAGAAAATAGCAGTTTTGGCTTTGGTGCTTTAATTTGTCTGACGGCAGTTATTTTGTTTGCTTGGGGTACAAGGGCGACAACCCAACAATTTAAAGATATGTCTCCAATTGGACAAACCACCTTAACACTTTCAGGCGCAGTAGTGGTGACATTGGTGGTTTATTTGGTTGCACTGGGTCTAGGTTTTCAAGAGACTAAAATTGGCAAAGTTGATAGCAATAGTGTATCGCTGATACTTGTTTTCTCCCTCGTATCACTCGCTGTTGCACAATTGTTATGGATTAAGGCTGCGGGGAGCCTTGGTATCCTTTTGGCTTCATTTCACATGAATGCGGTGCCCTTCTACGTTATGGTTGTACTGGTAATAATGTTTAATCATTCGTGGGACTGGATACAAGCCATCGGTGCCGCAATCGTTGCCTGTGGTGTAACAATCGTTCAATGGCCTGGGTCAAAATCGCGATAAAGATTTATTTCGACCCTTATTTAGGGGGCAAGTATTGAGCGAGGCTAACTGGGACAGGTAGGGTTTCACGGCTATGCATATTCATCACTATACTGGTCACTGTGCCATCAATAGCCGTCATTCCGTCTCGCTTTACCAACTTCTGCTCGAGAATAAAACTTTTCTTACCTCGACTAACGGGTGACGTTATTGCCTGTAACTCTTCATCAAGAAAGCACTCTAGACGATAGTTAAAATTTATATTTAAGACAATACCAGCGAGTGCCTCATCGTGACTCCAACTTCGGCCATTCCATAAACCTGCCTTTTCGTACCAGTCATCTCGTGCATATTCAAGAATTTGAATAGCAAAGACATGGTTAAGGTGGCCCAACTCATCAACATGCTTATCTTCAATTAAAATGGTTGAAGTGAATTTCATAATTCCTTTACCTTATATTTTTGTCAATCGATAAGGCTTTCCCAAGAATAATACGGCCTGCATTAATAGTGGGTCACCTTATTTGACGGCATGATTCCAAGGATGGCTTCCATATTTCCTATTCGGATATATTGATAAGTTGTCGATGACCTTGAGAAAGCATCGATCATTTCAGTTTAGTATATAGAATGGATCCTGGATTGGGTTTCACATACAGCTATAGCAGCTATAGCATATTGATATTGGCCTATAAATCTATTGTGCTTGATTATATTACAGGGTTCTGGTAAAAAATATATATCGGTATAACTGTTTGAACTTTGACTGAATTAGCCGACGTAAAGACAAGAGTCTTTTTAACAGTATAGTGTGATTGGATTGAACCAGAACGCAAATTCAATACAGAAATTATAATAAGTAAAATTTTTTATTTTCGAGGAGTGTTAAATGTCAGATTACGATATCAAAAAACTGCAGAATCGGGTGACCAATGGTGGCTTGGATCGGCGTGAATTTATGAAGGCTGCATCCGCTATGGGCCTTGCCGCAGTAGCGCCAGCGCTTTATTCCCAAGCCGCTCATGCAACACCAAAGCGAGGTGGTACTTATCGCCTTGGTCTTGGTGGAGCGAATACTGGTGATAAGTTTGATCCCGCCGATAATGGCGACGTCTTTATGACCAACATAAACCAAGGCGCTGCGCGGAATAATTTGGTGGAAATAGGTCCCTCTGGAGAGTGGTTGCCAGAACTAGCCGAAAGCGTTGAAGCCTCTCCTGATGCTAAGACTTGGGTCGTAAAATTACGCCAAGGCGTTGAATTCCACAGTGGTAAGACGCTTGATGCGGATGATGTTATCGCCTCTATCCAGCACCATCGAGGTGAAAATTCTGTTTCTGATGCTAAGAGTGTTGCTGAGTCGATGGGTAACATTCGCAAAGATGGTAAAAATACGGTTATCTTTGAACTTGATGGTGGTAATGCAGACTTCCCTTACTTGCTAAGTGACTACCATATACTGATAGGTTCGGCTGACAAAGCTGGCAAAGTCGACTGGGCATCTGGAGATGGTACCGGTGCATACAGTTTGAAAAGTTTTGAACCTGGTGTGCGAGCTCACTTATTGCGCAACCCAAATTATTTCAAAGAGGGGCGTGGTAATTTTGATGAGGTAAGAGTTACCGCAATCAACGATGCAGCTGCCAGAATGAATGCAATGGTGACAGGTCAAGTTGATGCAATTGCTCGTTGTGATCTTAAGACCGCTAGTATGCTTGAAAAGAAACCTGGGGTTAGCGTACTGCAGACATCTGGTACCAAGCACTATACTTACCCAATGGATATGCGCCAGGGGCCATTCGACAACAAGCATGTGCGCATGGCACTGAAGCTTGGTATTGATCGTGAAGCTTTTGTAAATACAGTTTTACGTGGTTATGGAACAGTTGGTAATGATCATCCGATAGCATCTTCGCAAAACTATCATGCCAGCGAGTTACCTCAGCGCCAATATGATATTGAAAAAGCCAAATGGCACTTGAAGCAGGCTGGTCTCTCTAATCTTGACATTGAGATTTCGGCATCTGATGCTGCTTTTGGTGGAGCAGTCGATGCCACTCAGCTCTATGCAGAACAGATCAGACCCGCTGGAATAAACATCAAAGTCAATCGTGTGTCTGCTGATGGTTATTGGAATAATGTTTGGATGAAGGTGCCTTGGAGTGCTTCTTACTGGAGTGGACGTCCAACAGCTGACATGATGTTTACTATTGGCTATAAGGCTGGCGGTAACTGGACTGAATCTCACTGGAATAATCCACGCTTTGAGCAATTACTGACCCAGGGCCGCGCTGAATTGGATCAGGCTAAGCGTAGAGATATCTACGTAGAAATGCAAACCATTGTAAATCAAGATGGGGGTTCTGTGATTCCCTGTTTTGCCAACAATGTTGATGCAGCATCAGATAAGCTTGGTAGATCAGCGAAGCTAGCGGGTAACCGTGAGCTTGATGGTGGGCGCAGCATCGAACGTTGGTGGTTCACGTAAACGATCAGCTTCATGCTGGAAGTTGCTGAATACCGGCAATAAAATATGGCGAGGTTTTTTGTCCTCGCCATTTTTACTGAGTGAGTTTTGAACCTACCTAATATGAATAATTCTCTGTCTTATATGTTACTCAAGCGATTAGTTCTGGGCATCCTCACTTTAGTGGCTATTTCCCTTCTTATTACACTTGGCGTCGAGGCACTTTCAGGCGATGTTTGTACGGCAATGATGGGGCAGATGGCCTCGCCTGCAAAAGTCGCGGCCTGCCATTCACAGCTCAATCTCAACTTGCCAATGCACGAGCGCTATTTGACCTGGCTGTGGAATTTTATGCAGGGTGACATGGGCAATGCGCTAACCAATCATCGTAGCGTTGCTAGCCTGATTGGTAACCGCATTGGTAACACCTTCTTTCTTGCTGGGCTTGCTGCATTAGTTGCAGTACCACTGGCGTTGACCTTAGGTGTTATAGCCGCTTTGTATCGAAATTCTTTCTTTGATCGAGCTATTTCAATTGTTACCCTAAGTGGTATTTCAGTTCCTGATTTTTTCATCGCTTATATATTAATGGCTGTATTTGCAGTTTGGCTGGGAATTTTACCGGCGATCTCTAATCTTGATCAATCGATGGACTTGTGGGACCGCATTTACATATCGGCCCTACCGGTATTGACGCTTACCGTTGCGGTTAGTGCGCACATGATGCGCATGACACGTGCAGCGATCGTTAACCTACTAGCGAGTCCCTATATCGAAATGGCTAAACTGAAAGGTATCAGGCCAAGCCGAATCATAATCAAGCATGCCCTGCCCAATGCCCTGTCACCGATTATACAGGTCGTCATGCTTAATTTGGCTTGGCTGGTGGTGGGTGTGGTTATCGTTGAAGTTGTATTTGTTTATCCAGGATTGGGTGCGCTGATGATTGATGCAGTTTTTCTGCGTGATATGCCAATAGTGCAAGCTACCGCGATGGTATTTGCCTCGGTTTATGTCATTTTAAACTTGTTGGCTGATATTTTATCGATGCTTTCAAACCCGCGACTGCGGCACCGCAATTAAGGCGAATTGAATGGGATTACTAAAACTCTTCTGGAGTCTAAACTGGGGTGCACGCTTTGGCTTTTTAATCGTCATATTTTTTTCTACCTGTGCCATTTTTGCGCCTTGGCTGGCACCTTATGGTCAGAGCCAAATCGTCGGTGATGTCTGGGAGCCTCTGTTCGGTAAGTTTGTTTTTGGCACAGACCAAATTGGACGTGACATGCTATCTATGCTGATTTACGGCGCACGAAACATGATTGCGTTGGCTCTATTGACCACCGGCTGTGCTTTTGGCCTCGGGGCTTTGTTGGGGTTTCTTGCCGCAACCATGCGCGGTTGGGTAGACCAAGTGTTGAGTCGCTTCGTCGATATGATCATCTCTATTCCAACGTTGATCTTCGCACTTATTGTGCTCTCTGCAACTGGCACGGCGATCCCGTGGTTGATCACGGTGATTGCAATCATTTACGCAATGCCAGTTTTTCGTATTGCACGCGCAGTTGCGATGGATATTGAAGTGATGGATTACGTTGAGGCAGCGCGTCTGCGCGGTGAAGGACTGTGGTGGATCATGCGGGAAGAAATTTTACCGAATGCAATGACGCCGCTGGCAGCCGAGTTTGGTTTACGTTTTTGTTTTGTTTTTCTGCTGATTAGTGGACTGAGTTTTCTAGGCCTTGGGCTACAACCACCACTTGCTGACTGGGGTGCCATGGTACGCGGCAATGCTGACGGTATTGCTTGGGGTTATATGCATCCGTTGGTGCCAGCTGCTTGTATTGCACTATTGACGATTGGCATTAATCTAGTGGTTGACACTGCTGTGCAAAAAGCCAGCGGTTTGCGTGACGATCAATAGGAACTAATATATGAGCCATAAATTACTCGAAGTGTCCGACCTATTGATCGAAGCTGATATTGATGGCGTCTGGAAACCGATTGTGAACAGTCTGTCGATGACGCTAGAACGTGGCGAAATCATCGGGTTGATTGGTGAATCGGGTGCTGGCAAGTCAACCTTTGGACTCACTGCGTTAGGTTACACCAAACCTGGCTGCCGTATTGTGTCTGGCACGATCAAGCTCGATGGTGTTGATTTAACCAAAATGAAAGAGCCTCAATTACGTCAAATTAGAGGGGATAGAGTGACTTATGTGGCGCAAAGCGCCGCGGCTTCGTTTAATCCAGCGCATACCTTATTCGAACAGTTTGCCGAATCTGCAGTACAGCACGGCAAAATGACTATGGCTGAAGCTCGTGAGCGAAGCGTCGAATTATTTCGTCAGCTTGAATTACCTGATCCAGAACACATTGGTGAGCGGTATCCGCATCAAGTGTCGGGTGGCCAGCTACAACGGGCGATGACCGCGATGGCGTTGGGCTGTGATCCAGATATTATTGTTTTTGACGAACCGACAACAGCACTGGACGTGACCACACAGATCGAAGTGTTGGGTGCGATCAGAGAGGCAGTGAAGGCTCGCAATGTTGCGGCTATTTATATTACTCATGATCTTGCCGTAGTTGCGCAGATGGCAGATCGAATCATGGTATTGCGTTATGGCGACTTAATAGAAGAGGGTGATGCGCGTTCCATGCTGATTAATCCTCAGCACGAATACACGCAAAAGTTGCTCAACGTTCGAGCGCTTCGTGAAACCCGCAAGGATCATAATGAGGATAATGTTCAGTTATCGATAGAAAACATTGCTGCTAGTTACTCCGGTCCAAAAAACAACGTTTTGGAACATATCAATGTCAACATAGTGAAAGGCAAGACGGTAGCAGTGGTTGGTGAGTCTGGCAGTGGCAAGAGCACACTGGCGCGGGTTATCACGGGCCTGTTGCCACCCAGCCATGGTAATATTATCTTTAATGGAACTGAGTTAAAGCCAGCTCTGAATATGCGCTCAAAAAAAGACCTACAATCGATCCAGATGATTTATCAGAGTGCCGATATCGCGATGAATCCAAGGCATAAGATCAAAAAAATCATTGGGCGGCCACTGGAGTTTTATCTCGGTATGACTGGCAAACAGAAGGATGAGCGAGTTCTTGAATTGTTGCGCCTGATCGAAATTCCTGAAGAGTTTGCTGAACGCTACCCAGGCCAGCTGTCGGGTGGTGAAAAACAGCGCATCTGTATTGCGCGTGCGCTCGCTGCTGAACCTGAATTGATTATTTGCGATGAAGTTACCTCTGCACTTGATCAACTGGTTGCTAAAGGTATTCTCGATTTATTGCTCAGTCTGCAAAAAGAGCTGGGTGTGTCATATTTGTTCATTACTCATGATTTGGCGACAGTTAAATCGATTGCCGATGAAATTGTTGTGATGTACCAAGGCAAGGTGGTCGAGCAGGGCAGCAAATCAGATATACTGACACCACCTCACGCACCTTACACTGAACTATTGCTGGCATCAGTGCCAGAAATGGATCCTGATTGGCTCACCAATCTGGTTGATAAACGTAAACGTGGTGAATCACCAACGTCAGAAAGTATTGAAACCTGAGGTTGTTTAATCAGGCTGGATGACATCCGGGAATCCTGGTGCCCTTAGCTCTTCACCAGTTGCGTCCTCCATCATTTTAATTACGTGCGGCGTCCAAGCGTCGCCGCCGTATTTGGCACGAGACTCTATGAACATCTGTTCTACTAGCCCTGCAAGCTTTAATGGTACATTGAGGTTGCGCCCAAGGTCCGTGACAAATCCTAAATCCTTGAGTCCGAGGTTGGTGGTAAAACCCGTGTTGAAAGTGCCGTTCAGTATAACGGGAGCCCAATCCTCGAATTCACGGCTGTTTCCAGAGCTTGCTGTGATTGCTTGGTAGCATTTACCCAAATCCAATCCCCCGCGTTTGGCCAACATCAAAGCTTCACCCGACGCGACCAAATCTACCAGGCAGAGTAGGTTAGTGATGACTTTTATAAGTGACGCATTACCAATCTCACCCATATAAATAATTTGCCCACTCATCTTTTCGAGCAATGAGCGTTGGGATTCGAATACTGCTTCGTCACCACCAACCAGCAATGTCATTTCACCAAGGGCTGCTCGATGCACACCTCCAGTGGCCGGACACTCCAGAGTTTTAATCCCTTTGGCGTTGGCAACGGTTGCTAATCGTTTGATTTCTTCGACTCCAGTTGTGCTGATTTCGATCCAAGTAGAACCGGATCGTAGTGTCAATAGTGCACCCCCATCGCCTTCCATTACCTGTGCAGAAGCGG
>JBNMQI010000035.1:0-17541 GCA_051277905.1 Gammaproteobacteria bacterium
TGGCTACTGTCAAAATAAGCCCTTCAACTCTGTTATTTAACAAGGTTTCAACAGCAATTTCTTCCTCTCCTTGCTGATATTCGTTCATCGTCATTAAAGTTGAATATCCAGCCAGACGAGCTTCCTCTTGCACACCACCTACCATATCGGCAAAAACGGGGTTACTCAGTGTCGGAACAACGACACCTAAGATATGTGTTCTCGACATCTTTAGATTTCGACCAATAATATTGGGGCGAAATTTCAGCACCTTTATAGATTCACTAACGTGTTCTCTCACCTTTTTACCCACCGTTTCGTGACCGTTCACTATCCGAGATACGGTAGCAATCGAAACGCCGGCGTGATCGGCTACATCTTTAATAGTTGCTCGTTTTTTCAACGGTATTCCAGCGTTTCTTATTATATAAAATAGCGATTTAATGTTAGAGTAAACGTTTACCCTAGTAAAGTAAACGTTTACTCATGGGTAAATCTATAAATATTAAGTTTTGGTAGATAAATATTAAGTTTTGGTAGATATATATAAAAGCTTTATAAAATGATTATAATTTATCCAGTTCCAATTTTTGTCCCTAATAAGCAGTCGCTTACTAAACCCGCCGCTGGTGAATTGTAGAAAATCTGACACCCTAATTTTGCGTTCAAGAGTATTCTAGAGAGATGACAAGTCAGAAAGACTCCAGCGGTGGTTCACCGAAAGGCGGAGAAGTGCAAATGCCGAATTCAACGATCGCCCTCCACAAATCGATATGGCGCATGGCTCCGCATTGGTTGCGGCAATTGCATCGGTTGTTTCGAGTTATTTTTTCCGGAGATTGTGGGGAGTGTGATTTCGGAGGAAATCGGTAACGTGGAATTGAAATTGAAATTACCCGTCGAAACCGACGCCGAAGGGCGATGGGATCAGTTTTTGAGTAACAACCCTTTTCTCATGGGGGTTGTTACCAATGTCAGCTAAGTTATGGGGCCACTGGGAAATCGAATATTCCTGATTATCGCTATTTGGGCAAGCCAGTCTTTATTAAACTTTCCAACCAGAACCGTCTGTTCTCAGGATGGTTTTTACTACCCTCAAATTTCTTTCGCATAGCACTTATTGTTAGTTTGGGATTAACTTTAATTGCGGCTTGAATACTTTGCTTCGCAATATCGCTTCTGCCTAGTTGGGCTTGATTTACAGCTCGCATCAATTGGTTAAAAACACGCCATGTATCTGTTGTAAAGACCCCACTCATTTCTTTAGTGAGAGCATAAAGGACAGGCACTCTTCAATTATAACTGTGATAATTGATGTTGGTGAAGCACTTAGAAACTGGGGTTTTGATTTTATTTTGACTGGATACCATCGTGCTGACATTGCTTGCCAACAGTGCTGATAATTTTTGTTGCTGTATTGCCATTTCGAAACTCCCTGTTTCCCAAATGCCTTTTAATTTATTGAAGCCCTTAAAGAATAACACCTTCGTTATTTAATTTGAAACTTTTGTTGCTATGTCCCTGATCAGTTGAACTCGCAACCGAAAGCTGAGATTAATGGACGGTAACTTGAACGACAGCCTCTTTCACTAATACAGTCATTGATTGAAGCAAGTAAGGAATAACGCCAGAGACGCTTTCTAGGTATTGATTGTTAATTGGCATACAAAATTAACTCAAATAAGTGATATAGAGTGGCTCCTTAAATGGCTCCTTATAGATTGCAGACATAAAAAAACCACCCGAAGGTGGTTTAGTCTAAACCCAGTGAAAGCCCTATGGCTATTGGGTTTTAGTATGGTGGCAACACCGGGATTCGAACCTGGGACCCCATCATTATGAGTGATGTGCTCTAACCAACTGAGCTATGTTGCCGTTTTGCTGACTGATTATGTCAACTGACTCACTAAAATTAGTTTAGCCAGCCGAGGGGTCGCGATTTTCCCTTGAAGACTGGCTGCTGTCAATAGCGGATTTGTAGTTTATACATTAAATCGAAAGTGGATGACGTCCGCTTCTTTCATGATGTATTCCTTACCTTCTAAGCGCCATTTTCCAGCGTCTTTTGCGCCTTGCTCTCCTTTGCCTGTAATGAAGTCGTTGAAAGCTATCACTTCAGCGCGGATAAAGCCTTTTTCGAAATCAGTATGGATAACAGCAGCGGCTTTAGGGGCCGTGTCTCCGGCTCGTATTGTCCAGGCTCGAACTTCCTGTACGCCAGCGGTAAAGTAGGTTTGCAGGTTAAGTAGTCGGTAGCCAGCGTGAATTACGCGATCTAGGCCCGGTTCGGTGAGACCAAGTTCTTTTAGGAAGTCTTCGGCTTCTTCGGCGTCTAGCTCGGCAATATCGGCTTCTATCGAGGCACAGACAGGAACAACTTCGGCGCCCTCTGATGCTGCAAATTTAACGAGTGCGTCGAGATGTGGGTTATTTTCAAAGCCATCTTCTGCCACATTAGCAATGTATAGCGTGGGTTTGGCGGTAATGAGGTGTAGTTCTTTCATCCATTTTTTCTGGCTGTCATCGACTTCGAAAGTTCTGGCGCTCTCACCTTTTTCGATATGCGCGAGGATTTCCTGCATAAATGCAAGTTTAGCGACGGCGTCCTTGTCATTAGATTTGGCTAGCTTTCGGTTACGCTCAATTTGACGAGTAACGGATTCCATATCGGCCAGTAGTAATTCGGTGTTGATCGTTTCGACGTCACTGAGTGGGTCAATTTTGTTGGCGACATGGATGACGTCTGGGTCTTCAAAGCAGCGAACGACCTGAGCAATGGCGTCTGTTTCACGGATATGGCCAAGGAATTGATTACCCAAGCCTTCCCCTTTTGAAGCGCCCGCAACGAGCCCTGCAATATCAACGAACTCCATTGTGGTTGGGATGGTTTTCTTGGGTAAAACGATCTCTGCGAGCTGAGCTAACCTTGGATCAGGTACTTCTACAATGCCGATATTGGGATCAATGGTGCAAAACGGGTAGTTTTCCGCAGCAATGCCCGCTTTGGTCAGCGAATTGAAGAGCGTCGATTTACCGACGTTAGGCAGTCCAACGATGCCGCATTTGAATCCCATATCTTTATGCTCTATTAAGTATGTAACGCTTGCATTGCTTTATCTAACCGACCTTCCAATACTTGCGGCATAACATCGAGTGAGCGTTGGTTTGCTTCTTCTATAGCGTTTTGGTCTGAAATTGAAGGTTTGTGCAATACGTAGTTGATCACCTGATTGCGATCTCCGGGGTGGCCTATGCCAACTCTGAGCCGGAAGAAATCTTTTACCACCAGATGATTGATAATATCTCTGAGGCCGTTGTGCCCTCCGTGACCACCGCCTTGTTTGAGACGGTTGTCTCCTGGCGCTAGGTCTAACTCATCGTGTACAACAAGAATTTGGGCTGGTAACAATTTATAGTATCTTGCTACAGCACCAACAGACTGACCACTTCGGTTCATAAATGTTTGAGGTTTGAGCAAGATAATATCTTTTGAATTGGTCAGTGATTGTACTTGGATTTTGGCTTCGGCAGCATTAAATCGCTTATCGAACCGAAACGAAACGGACAGTTGCTGCGCCAAACTATCCATAAACCAAAACCCGGCATTATGTCGGGTATCGGTATAGTCAGCCCCGGGATTACCGAGGCCGACTATCAAGCGTATGTCTGCTTTAAGGGCAGCCACTTGCGGTCTAGCTGTCTTCGCTATCACCTTCAGCAGCAGCATCTTCCTGTGCAGGTGCTTCTGGTGCATCGTCTGATACGACTTCAGAGCGAGTTTTTAGTACCGAAACAACACCTAAGTCGTGATCGCCATCTTCGTCATGCGTTAGCGCGACAATCTCAACACCTTTAGGCATTTTAATCTGTGACAGGTGAATGGTCTCACCTAGGTGCAATTCTGCCACGTCGATTTCGAGGTACTCAGGGATATTTTTTGGCAAACACACGACTTCGATATCTGACATCATTAACGATATCATTCCGCCGTCGGTCTTCACGCCAACACATTCTTCTGAATTGAGTGTATGCACTGGGACAGTGACATGGATCGGCTTTTTATTGTCGATACGAAAGAAATCAGCGTGCATGACCTTTTGCTTGAAAGGGTGACGTTGTAAATCACGCAAAACAACCACTTCAGTCTTTTTACCTACTTTTAGATCGATAAGCTGGGTGTAAATTGCTTCATTCTCAAGTGCATGAAAGAAATCACTGTGCTTAAGCATGATGGATATTGGGGCGTCATCGCCACCGTATACGACTGCTGGTGTCATTCCCGTGTGTCTTAGGCGGCGGCTCGCACCTTTCCCCGAATCCTCACGTGGTTCAGCACTCAATTGAATGTTATCTGACATTGTTGTACTCCAAAAACAAAAAAACCGTCGAAATGACGGAAACCTTCTTTGCGACCAAGAAGGAACTTAACGCTGACCGGAATTCCCTCAAATGGGAACCCCTGATCAGCGATCGTTAATCCATATACAATGAACTAACAGATTCTTCGAAATGTATGCGCCGAATTGTTTCGGCGAGCATTTCGGCAACTGATACCTGACGGATCTTTTTGCACTGTGTGGCCGCAGCTGACAGTGGAATGGTATCAGTGACAACCAGTGCATCGAGCACCGAGTTTTCTACATTCTCTATTGCCTTACCGGACAATACGGGATGCGTACAATAGGCGTAAACACCTTTTGCGCCGCGTTCTTTTAAAGCTGCGCCTGCCTGACATAATGTGCCAGCGGTATCAACCATATCATCTACGATGATGCAGGTTTTTCCATTTACTTCACCAATGATGTTCATCACCTTAGCCTGATTTGGCTGCGGTCGACGTTTATCAATAATGGCAAGGTCGGCATCGTCGAGCTGCTTAGCGACAGCTCTAGCGCGTACTACACCACCGACGTCTGGCGATACAACAATCATGTCGGGATATTTCTGCTTCCAAATGTCACCCATTAAAATCGGTGATGCATAGACGTTATCAACTAGGCATGCGAAAAACCCTTGGATCTGATCTGCGTGCAAGTCAACCGTCAACACCCGATCTACACCAACACTACTGAGCATATTAGCAACCACTTTGGCGGTTATCGGCACACGCTGAGACCTTACTTTACGATCTTGTCGGGCATACCCAAAGTAGGGAATAACCGCTGTAACTCTGTCAGCTGACGAACGCTTTAACGCATCAATCATGACTAACAGCTCCATCAGATTATTGTTGGTTGGCATGCAGGTTGGCTGGATTATAAATACATCTCTGCCACGAACATTTTCACCAATTTCGACTGCAGTTTCACCATCACTAAAGGTTCCAACTGATGCAATGCCGAGTGGTATATCCAGATAGCGTGCAACTGCCCGAGATAACTCTGGGTTCGCGTTGCCCGTGAACACCATTAGTTCATCTGTGTTTGCACTACCAGCCATTGGGTCACTCGCTCAAATTGAAATGAGGTTTTATTAAACTATTGTTATTCTAACTCTGCCAATTGAAACGAGTTGATCTTCAACTCACGGGCAAAATTTATTCTAATATGGCTGGGGCGGCAGGATTCGAACCTACGCATGCCAGGATCAAAACCTGGTGCCTTACCGCTTGGCGACGCCCCAATATATTACTTCATTACTGCATTGTCTCACACTGCTCAAGTATTGGATTTGTATTCATTGCTTTCACAACAAAGGCACTCCAATGCTTAGGCGCGAGCGATGTTACACTTTCAGCCTGCTCTAGGCTATCGAAACTCGCAAAAATACAAGCTCCGGTTCCCGTCATTTTGGCTATCGAGTATTGATTGAGCCAATCGATAGCGTTTTGAATGTCTGGATATAATTGACATGCGACTGGTTCACAAACATTGCTGCCACCACCTGCCAGAAAGGCGCGTATTGTGATGGGATCACAATTGCGTGTCAATTGCTCAGAGGCAAATATTTCACCTGTTGAGACAAATATTTGCGGATAAATCACTACATACCAGGGTTTTGGCAGATCAACAGGTGTTAAGTCTTCACCAATGCCACTTGCCCAAGCAGATTTTCCTTCAATAAAAACAGGAACATCCGCACCTAATTCTAATCCTAGAATGGCCAGTTCGGACGAGTCTAGATTTAAACCCCATAGTTTGTTCAACACCATTAAGGTCGTTGCCGCATTTGAACTACCTCCTCCCAGACCGCCACCGATAGGAATATGCTTTTCAATACTGTATCGCAATCCCAGGGATACTGGGTATTTAGATTGTAATAATTTTGCCGCCAGCAAGATAATGTCATCTGCCTCATCAACAGACGTTCGACTGCCTGACCGTGTGATTGAGCCATCTTGCGTTATTTCAAATGTTAGATGATCGTATAGATCAATAAACTGAAAAACAGTTTGCAGCAGATGATAGCCGTCATCACGCTGTCCTGTGATGTGCAGCATCAAGTTGAGTTTGGCGGGAGATTTAAATACTAGAGGTGATAGAGTCATTAATTTAGAGACGCCCTTTAGTCGAAATTAGGGAATATCGATTCAGGCTCAACCGAGGCTTCAAGCTTTGCCCAACGCTCTATGGCTATCTTAATACCCATATTATCATGCTTAAGATACAGTCGCTTCGGCAGCTGCTGGGGTTGCTCTTGTTCGGAAAAGTAATCCAGATAATTGACCAGCCAGCCGTTTTGTCGTAGTGACTTCAACTTGCCGGAACCATATATTTTATAGTTAGAATCAACATAAGGCTGCGGCAACCCTTTAATCCAGGACTTTAAACCGCTGACTGGAATACTCCAACCATACAGGTTAAACAGCAACGCTTCAGGCGTTGCGCCAAGATGGTACCTTCCATCCGCTAAGGTGAGTTTAAACTGTTTGTTTTTATCGGTTGAAACATTTGACTCGATACGAATAACGCCTTGTCCAAACGATGCCTCAATCACTATTAAAGAGTACTCCTGTCGACGAACCCAGTTGATTCCTAGTGGATAGACCTTGTCTTCTAAGAAGATGACTGTTCGGGCATGAATTTCCCATTCGTCGATATTGCCTAATTGCTGCTGTCGTATATCCCAAATCCGCTCACTTTCCGGGGTGACCTGCAATTCTGGCACTTGACTACAAGCGCTCATCAACATCACTAAGATAATGATGAGTGGACGTGAAAAAGAAGGTTGTTTTAATCGTATCATACGTGAAAAAAGTGGGGCAACGTCCTGCGCATGGTTGGGGCTAGTAATTTTGTCAACTGATAGATTGATTAATGGTTATCTGAGTCGATTTATTGAATAAAACGCTGCATCACCTTCTGAATAAGTGGGTCATTGGGTGTTTTTTCCAACGCTTCGTTCCATACCCTTTTGGCTTCATCTTGGTTGCCGCTCACCCATAACACTTCACCTAGATGCGCAGCAATTTCACTGTCATGGTATTTGGATAGTGCAGACTTCAAAAAACGAATGGCAACGTCATAGTTTCCCATACGATAATTGACCCAGCCATAGCTATCCAGAATCGCGGCATTATCGGGTAGTAATTCTACGGCCCGTCTTAACATGTCATAGGCTTCTTCATAGCGGTCTGTTCGATCAGCTAGGGTAAAACCCAAGGCATTCAATGCATGCGCATTATTGGGCTGCATTTTAAGAACAGTCTTAATGTCTGCTTCAAGGATATCGAGACGATCAGCTCTTTCAGCCACCATTCCACGCGCAAATAAAAGGTCAATATCAGCAGGCGAGACTTTTAACGCAGCACTATAAAGTTCTAGCGCTTCAGTATATTGCTCCGCTGATGACAAAATTTCACCCTCGGTCATATAGGTTTGGACTAATGCACTTTTAGTTTGGCTACCTTTTCGCATTTGATTTAAGTGCTCACGCGATTCTTTAATTTTACCGACTGAACCTAGTAACACGGCTATTCTAAGCTGCGCATCGAAACGATATTCTTTCATCTGCACCTTACGGTACCAATCTATTGCTTGATTGGGCTGTCTCTTTCTTTCAAAAATTCGGCCCATATAATACTGAGCTTCACCTTCGCGCAAATTGAGCTCGACTAATCGAGACATATATTTTTCGGCATCATTCAGTCGCTGTGATTCAAGCGATAATAAACCCAACGTATAGAGTAGGTCGGGATCATTTGGCGATGTCTCATAAAGCCTTTCAAATTCGATTCGAGCCAGTTCATATTGCTTTACGTCGACTAATAAACGGGCATAAGTTATACCGAGGCTATTGTCATCAGGATTATCTGTTACTGCTTGCCTGAGACTTACAACCGCTTCTTCAGGTCGATTTAATTTAAGTAGTATTTTGGCTCGTGAGCTGTAAGCGCCCTCGATTACCTGAATTTTCAAAGACTTATCTAGATAGTCGAGGGCTTCCTCAGCATTTCCTGCCTGTGCAGACAATACCCCATGCATGTATTGGGCATAGGCTTTTTCTGGATAATTTTGTGCCGTTTGGCGAGTTACTTCTAATGTAGATTTAACGTCTTCCTCTCGTGCAAACAGCCCGATTAAAGCGCCAAACAACATTGGGTCACTGGCCTGGCTTTGTGCAATCACATTTTCAAGATAATGTGCAGCCTCTGTGGGCCTTCCCTGACGTATATAGATAGCAACGATTACTTGTTTCGCTTCGAGGTCATTCGGCGATAGTTCTAGTCGACGTTTAGCGGCCTCAAGCGCAACTTCGAAATCATTGCCGTATATTGCAATACGAACTACTCGAGCCGCAATTTGTGGGTTATTTTGCGATTTTGCAACCAAGAGATAATTTTCAACTGCCAAATCAATTTCACCGCGTCGAAAAGCGAGTTCTGCGATCATCATGTGGTAGCTATCATTACTCAGTTGGTCAGGAATAACCTGGCCATTATCTTTAGGAAAATAATTAATTTGTGCGAGGTCAATTTGTACTTTTTCAACACCCAAAGGTTGCGATCCGGGTAGCACGGCGCAGGCAGAGAGTAAAAAAATAGGTAGAACCGTCAAGATGTTGCGCAGTTTAGTTGTCAATTTCGATGCCATAATTTTTTTTAGTTGTTTTCTCATTCCAAAAATGCGTACAAAATTGTGCCAACTTATTTTAACTGAGTGTAGCACTGTGTTCCAAAAGCTAAAAGCTTGTCTTTTGCAGACTATCAGCCTATGACTATTATCTGACTTTTAGTGCAGCGCTTCGGGTTACTTTTAGCTTTGTTATCAACTGATATGATCAATTTGAAATACTTTCGTTCCTTTATTTCCAAAACAGTTAAGGATTTATAAGCTTGGCCTTGTATTTAGTGGGTCAATGACAGAAAATCGCTTACTAATATTTAACCCTTTCCTATACATGACATTATTGTCGCTCGGCATTAACCATCAGACTGCTCCTGTTGATATTCGTGAGAAAATTGCGTTTTCGCCTGAGCAATTGTCTGGTGCCTTGTTAGAATTACAAAAACTACCTGCGATAAAAGAGTCTGTCATTGTATCGACATGCAATCGGACCGAAATATATTGTGATGCGGCCGATGGTTCTCGTAGTGCTATTTCTGATTGGCTCTCCAGCTTTCACAACATGGAAAATAGCTCTTTAGCACCCTACCTCTACCAACATGCTAATCACGAAGTTGCGCGTCATTTATTTCGAGTCGCCTCGGGGCTTGATTCGATGGTGTTAGGTGAATCACAAATTTTGGGGCAATTGAAGGCTTCTTATGATCAGGCTCGCGCGGGTAATAATGTTAACGCTATTCTGGATCGACTGTTTCAACATTCTTTTAGTGTCGCAAAACGGGTTCGTACTGATACAGAAATTGGTTCACACCCAGTGTCTGTTGCCTTTTCTGCGGTTAATTTATCAAAACAAATTTTTGGTGACTTAGGCAAGCAACGGGCGCTTCTGATTGGCGCTGGTGAAACTATCGAACTCGTGGCGCGTCATTTAAAAAGTCAGGGCATTCAGTCAATTGTTATTGCTAATCGTAGCCTCGAAAAAGCGCAGATACTAGCGAGAACTTTGGGTGCTACTGCGACGAGCATTAGTGCGGTTCCTGACGAGCTAGTGAATGCAGATATTGTTATTTCGTCTACCGCGAGTCAATTACCTATTTTAGGCAAAGGTGCGACAGAGGCCGCGTTAAAGCTAAGGCGTCACCGGCCTATCTTTATGGTCGACTTGGCCGTACCGCGGGATATAGAAAGCCAAGTGGGCGACCTTGAAGATGTTTATCTCTATACGGTTGATGATTTGAAAAATGTAGTCGATGAAAATATGCGTCATAGAGAGCTGGCAGCCACGGCAGCTCAAGAAATTATCAACGTCGAAGTAACGACGTTTTCGCAATGGTTAAAAACACACCAGTCGGCTGATCATATTCGTCAATTACGCAATCAAACTGAAATCATTAAACAGCAATGTATTGATAAGGCAATAGCGCAATTTATGCTGGATAATGATGCCAAGAAAGCCCTTTTGATGCTGGCTAATACGTTGACTAACAAAATGCTTCACGCACCCACATTAGCCATGCGCAAAGCGATCAAAACTGATGACCAGGCCACTATTCAATTTTTAAAATCGTTGATAGCTTCCGAGTAATCAACCTCCCTTAATTAATGTCTGAGTAATTAATATTAATGAACCAATCATTGCTAAATAAGCTGGAACTTCTGTGCGGTCGTCATGAAGAAATCACGGCGATGTTATCGGATATTCAAACGATCAATAACCAGGATAAGTTTCGTACCTTGTCGATGGAGTACGCTCAGCTTGAAGATGTTGTTTCCAGCTTTGGAGCCTTTCAGGAAGCACAAGAAGCGCTCACCAGCGCAAAAGAAATGCTAGCAGAGAATGATGCCGAAATGCGTGAAATGGCAGAGGAAGAAATCAACGAAAGTAATCAGAAAATCCAGCAACTGGAAGCAGAGTTGCAAAAGCTGCTGCTTCCAAAAGATCCAAATGACGCTGCGAATGTGTTTCTTGAAATTCGTGCTGGTACAGGTGGTGATGAAGCCGCGCTGTTTGGTGGCGACTTGTTTCGAATGTATAGCCGCTATGCCGAGTCTCAGCGCTGGCAGCTAGAAATTCTTAATAGTAACGAAGGTGAGCATGGTGGCTATAAAGAAATTATTGCCCGTATCATCGGCCATGGCGCCTATTCGTACCTAAAGTTTGAATCAGGCGCTCATCGTGTACAGCGCGTGCCTGAAACTGAATCTCAGGGTCGGGTGCATACATCAGCAGCAACAGTCGCCATCATTCCCGAAGGAGAAGAAGTACAGAAGATAATAATTAACCCAGGTGATTTAAGAGTGGACACCTTTCGTGCATCGGGTGCTGGTGGACAGCACGTTAATAAGACCGATTCTGCTATTCGATTGACTCACTTACCAACGGGCACCGTAGTCGAATGTCAGGACGAGCGTTCGCAACATAAAAACAGAGCGCGGGCGATGTCGTTGCTGCAAGCTAGAATTTATGATGCCGAAAAGCAAAAGCAAGACGCAGAGCAAGCAGCCGAAAGGAAGTCACTGGTTGGTGGCGGCGATCGGTCGGAACGTATTCGGACTTATAATTTCCCACAGGGACGAGTGACTGACCACCGTATTAATCTGACGTTATATAAACTAGATGAGATTCTTGCTGGTTCGTTGGGCCATATTGTCGAACCATTAATGAATGAATACCAAGCCGAGCAGCTGTCTAAATTATCTGAAGACAGTGGTGGTTTGAGTTAGGCAATGGATTTAAATACTGTGCTGGACTGGGCCCGACAGAAGATTGGTTCGTCGAGTGACTCTGCAGCACTGGATGCCGAGTTATTACTTGCGCATTGTATTGGCAAGTCGAGAAGTTATTTATATACCTGGCCTGAACAAGCGCTCTCAGACGAACACTGGGAAACCTATCAATCACTTATTGCGCAACGTTTAATACCAACCCCCGTTGCCTACCTGCTCGGTGAACGTGAATTTTTTTCTTTAGACTTCAAAACCACTCCTGCCGCCCTCATTCCTAGGTCAGATACTGAACTACTGGTTGAAGCTGCTCTAAAGCTTTGTCCCAATCACTCAAACTTTAGCATTCTCGAACTCGGGACAGGCACAGGTGCGATTGCAATAACGCTTAAATTACACCGACCCAGTTACACCGTCATCGCGACTGATATTAGCCCGCAATGTCTGGAGTTGGCGAAACAAAATGCCACGCGCCATGAGGTTGATATCAACTGGAGGCTGTCGGACTGGTTTAGTGCTATTGAGACGTCAGAGCGCTACGATATGATCGTATCTAATCCACCTTATATTGCTCAAAACGACGTTTATCTTACTCGGGGGGATTTACCTGCTGAGCCTCTATTGGCACTAACCTCTGGTCCCACAGGCCTAGAGTCACTTCAGCACATTATTACTAGCGCCCTTGACTATTTAAAGCCAGGCGGCCATCTATTGTTAGAACATGGCTACGATCAAGAATTCGCAGTAGCGAACCTATTAAAATCAGGCGGGTTTACCAATATTAGTTGTCAATATGACATTAACAATCTCCCCCGTCTCAGCATCGGTCAATGCGTCTCAACTGAAAGTCATCAGGTAACTCACTGTTGAAATAATTTAGATGCCAGCGTAATCTTGTTGGTATGGATGAAACAGACCAATACCGTTGCCGGTTAATTTATCTCAAGCAAACTAACGATAGCACCAAACAGGCCCAAGCAGCCTGCGAAGCTGTCTCGGGGATCGAGGGTATTATTTTAGCGGCACCGTTAGACAGTCATAGCGTGCACATAATTTATTCACTCAACTATCTTTCCTTTGAGTTAATTACCGATCTATTTAATGAACTCGGTTTTGAGCTTGATAAGTCGATTTTGCTTAGCTTACGTAATACGATATTTCAGTTTCTCGAAACAAATGTTCGAGACAATATGCACATTGATGTCACAAAATTTCAAGATGGATCTGAAGAAGATGAGTCCGCCAGTCTTCCAAGCGAATCGACTAATAAATACTGGGAAGATTATCACTAGGTTTTTCATCAACTTGAGAAATGAGCTTCTAGCGCTCATTTAGAATTTTATTTTACCGCTAGCATAATTATCCAGACGCAAAAGTGTCACCCGCAATTTATTATGCTTTGGCCATTGATTAGCAGGTAAAAAAAAGACCGGTTGAGTAATCAACCAGTCTTAACTGTCATTTCTGACATTACAACCAAAGGAGGAAGGTGTCAGGGATTAATAGGGGTTAAATCTCTTCCACATTACACATATAGTATTGATTCAGCAAAAATCAAGCTTTCTTAATCAATTTGGTTGTATTTTGATGAAGAACGTGGTCCAACATCGCGCCAACATAACCAATAGCCATCATTTTTTATCAGAGCTCAGCATTTGAAATTCAAGTAATATCAACGCTGTTATTTAAAATAATAATAATCCTCTCCGTTAACAGATAAGTTAGTCTTTCCCTAAAGACCATTCTATTTTTTATTCACAATTTTTACATTGGTAGTTTTTATGAGTTCAAACAAACAAGTAATCACCCTTCTAGACGGGGGTATGGGCCAAGAGCTGGTCAAACGCAGTAGTAAAGCAATCACACCACTTTGGTCAACCCAAGTAATGATTGATGAACCTGAAATTGTTCGTGATTTGCACGCGGATTATATTCGTGCTGGCTCGCGTGTTATTACAATCAATGCCTATACCATGACACCAGAGAGATTGGCACGTGATGCTCAAATCGAAGACTTCGAAAAGCTCCAATTGGCTGCTGTCGGTGCCGCTACGAGTGCGCGTATCAATGCAGGAATAGCAGGCGTCAAAATTGCAGGTTGTTTACCCCCATTAGTTGCGAGTTATCATCCTGAGGTAGCGCCTAAATACCAAGCCATGTTAGAAAGTTTCAGCCGAATAGTCGCTATTCAAGCACCGCATGTTGATGTGTTTTTATGTGAAACTATGTCATCGATTGCTGAAGCAAAAGCGGCTCTGACTGCGGCCAAAAAGAGCGGCCTTCCGGTTTGGGTTTCTTTAACCATTGAAGACAATAATAAGAGCCTATTGCGAAGTGGTGAACCTTTGACGGAAGCCATTACCCTGTTGGATGAATTGGGTGCCGATGCTATATTACTCAACTGCAGCAAACCAGAAGCTATTTCAACATCATGGTCAAAAATGCAATCAGACCATAGATTAACTGGCGCTTATGCCAATGGTTTTACTTCTATCGACAGCTTAAAACCTGGAGGTACAGTTGAATCTATGAAGTCTCGATCGGATCTTGATCCTGCTGCGTATGCTGAATTTGCCTTGCAATGGGCAAACCACGGGGCTAGTTTAATTGGTGGTTGTTGTGAAGTTGGACCCGCACATATTACCGCTTTGGCCGATCGGCTTACTGAGGCAGGATACTCAATATAGTTATTTGAAAGCATTTAAAAAGTAAGCGTATATTTAACGGTATCAGCCTTTTAAAATAGTTGATAAATAACGCAACCATATCCCACTGAAAGTTATGACTTGGTTTCCATTAAATTGTGACATATGGCCTCAAACGCGGCAATATGAATGGGCCCAAATAAATCGTTCAATGGATCGGTTTGGGCTGAGTTTTTGACGATTGTTACATTTGTTATGGGGTCAATGTATAACCATTGTCCATGTAAGCCAATAGCGGCGATAGCACCGTTTGCATTGCCGATTTGATACCAACAATTTCGATAACCACCGTTTGGAAATCTTGCGCTTGAATCACTGTTTAGCCATGGCACTTTATTGCCACCGCTGAAGCAGTCTTGAATCCATTGTTGTGACACTATTTGGCTATTACCTACCCGCCCTTTATTCAAAATCATTTGGCCAAAGCGAAGTAAGTCACGAGGTAAAGTGCAAATGCCGCCAGCACTGCGTGCAGCACCTTTTTGATCAATGGTAATGTAGGCTGCCATTTCTGCTTGCAGTGGTTGCCAGATTAAACTTGATAATAAGCTTGCGATAGTTTGCCCGCTAATGCGCTCCAATACCCAGCCCAGTAGATCAGTATTGGGGGATTGATATTCGTATTGAGAACCATGAAGATTAGATCCTTTTTCCAGTGACAGTAAGAAGCCATGTAAGCTTGAGACTCGCTGATGATTGTATGTTGGATTCCATCCAGTTGATGCCCAATATTCAGCGACTTTACTGGATGGATTTGCCGTAAAGTCTTCGAAATCTAGGCTGGTCGTCATATCGAGTAATTGTTGGATTGTGCATTCAGAAAAACCACTTTTCTTGACCTCAGGCAAATACAAAGCCACTTTTTTTGTAACATCGAGTTGGCCACTTTCAACGAAAATACCAGTTAAAATACCTATGATTGACTTACTAACCGAAAATAAAATGTGGGGATTATGAGCCACACTTTTATGGCTATACCATTCATGTACTATCTTGCCATGTTGTGACACCAGCAAGGCGCTACCATTAGTTGCGTCGCATAGCTGGGCCAATGTCCAGGGCACCCCATTTAATCCTGGCACTTCAAACAGCAAAGAATCATCAAATGAATCACTATCCAATTGCAACACTGTGGACAACTTACCTGGCGGTATATTTTCAGTGGGTATGAGCTCGCGAATGTGTTGAAAGCTCCATTCGCTGAGTGGTGATTGCCGCCAATTGTCAAGGCTCAGTTGCTTGGGGCGTATTACTGACATAAGCGCTATTTAATCTCTGTAATAACTTTCTCATTTGCCGAACTTAATGGCGTCTGACACATCTCTAAGTGAAGTCGACCACCGGTCGTGTAAGGGTTATCTTCCAATACTGACTCGTTGAGCTCGATGCCTAGTCCGGGTTCAGTTGGTGGAAGCATATAGCCTTGTTCCCAGGTTAATGATTTTTTTAAAATTGCATCATGGAACTCTGTTTGAATAGTTTCTAGTATTAAAAAAGCCGGGCTTGAAAAGGCAACATGTGCCGCTGCCGCATGAGCAATTGGGCCACAGTAAATATGCGGCGCAATTTGCGCATTATAAAGTTCAGCGATCATTGCTATTTTCTTAGTCTCCCAAATGCCACCACTGCGGCCAACGTCTGGCTGTAAGATCGAGACTCCGGCTTGCAAGGCTTGATGAAATTCCATTTTGGTTGTTAATCTCTCGCCAGTGGCCACAGGGATAGAGGTCGCCTTGGCTACCTTGCCAATGGCATCCATCTGATCTGGTGGGCAGGGTTCTTCGTACCATAAAGGATCGTAAGGTTCGAGGCGCCGTGCTAATCGAATGGCAGATGATGTCGTCATTTGTCCATGCGTGCCAAATAAAATATCAGCTCGATCACCAACGGCTTCACGGATGCGCTTTATATTGTATTCACAGCGAGATAATTCATGCAACGATAATTCTCGTCCGCCTTGAAAGCTATAAGGACCCGCTGGATCTTGCTTAACTGCGGTGAATCCCATTTCGACATATTCGAGTGCGCGTTCGGCTGCAGCGTCGCCGTCGTGGTAAACGTCACCCGCTTCTTTGCCGTCAGGTGGCGTTCGGTTGTTTGGGTAAATGTAGGTGTAAGTTCGCAGGTGCGGGTGAAACTGCCCCCCTAATAATTGATACACTGGTTGTTCATGGGCCTTACCTAAAATGTCCCAAATTGCAATTTCGATACCACTGAAAACACCCATCATGCTGATGTCTGGACGTTGCGTAAAACCAGCGGAATAAACTCGTCGGAATAATGTTTCGATGTGATGCGGGTCTTCACCCACAATAAATCGTTCGAAGGTATCTTCTACCATGGCGCAGGCAATATCACCTGATACGGGAATGCCATAACATTCACCAATACCTTCAATTCCATTATCAGTTGTTATTTTAACAATGACCCAAAACGACCCACCGATACCCGTTGGCGGTACGGTTACCCAAGTTTTGATTTCCTTTAATTTCATATCGATAGGCCTATGTCAGGTTGACGTATTGGTTTTTTTATTCTGAATGGGGTATTAATTATTTCATTAAGTTGTTTATAGAAAAATTCAACCGTCATAAAGCATGGAATAAACGCTATCGTATCTTAACTGGCCTGCTTCACAACCCGTATTGCGTCAATAGTTAACACGTAGTTTATGAGCACAACACTTGACCCAGTGCCGAGTAGGTCGCCATGCTATTACTAGACAGCATTAAAGTATTATAAATTTATTTTATATTGAGTTTTGAGGTAGCTCTAGTTTTACAAGACCACAAAATTTAATCGTAATCGCGATGTGTTAGCTTTACTTTAAGTCAACCTAGGCAGGGCATTGCACCTCCACCAAATCGTTCTTTAGCTACCAACCCTCGGTAGCTCGACACTTTTTTAAATAAGGTAGATGGAGAAGATTCTCATCATCAATTCAGCAGAACCTCATTGTTATGATGAAAAACGCCTCCATCTACCTAAATTTTAAAAGTATTTACTTAATTACACCCATATTTTTAAGCATCACTTCATGAACATCGCGTTCTTTTTTCCAATAGCTCATTAAAGCATCACCTTGCAACAAGTCACCTTGTAGGCTTTTCTTGTTGCGATAGCTCTGC
>JBNMQI010000036.1:0-17038 GCA_051277905.1 Gammaproteobacteria bacterium
ATTGATAGCCTTAGTGCCTGGTTCGGCAAAGCCTTTGCCTGGTGCATTGTTGTTTTGACCTTCTCCACCTGCTACGAAGTTTTCGTGCGCTACGTACTCAATTCGCCAACGGTATGGGCATTCGATATGAGTGTACAAATGTATGGTGCGTTATTCATGATGTGCGGCGCCTACGCCTTGTCACAAGGCGCACATGTTCGCGGCGACGTCCTCTATCGCCTGATGAGTACTAAAACCCAGGCTAAAATTGACCTGGTGCTTTACATTTTATTCCTTATGCCTGGTGCTCTTGCACTGGTCTATTATGGCTATGGCTTCGCCTCTGACTCATGGTTTTATAAAGAAGTTAGCTGGAGCAGCCCAGCACGTATTCAAATTTACTTTTTCAAAACACTTATTCCCATTGCTGGCTTACTGGTAGCGCTTCAAGGCGTTGCTGAGTGTGTCCGCTGTGTGGTTTGTATACAAACGGGTGTCTGGCCAGCAAGATTACACGATGTTCAGGAAACTGGAGACATGCTAATGAAAGAACAACAAGATAAACAGCAGCTGGAGAAAGGGAATGTCTGATCCAGTTATCGCAGTCGTCATGCTGTGTTTGTTTATTGTAATTGTGATGCTCGGATTTCCGATTGCATTCACATTAATTGCGATGGGTATTGGCTTTGGTTATTATGCTTATTACGATGTCGATCGCATGCAACACCTATTCGATAATCGAATTTTTGACTTATTTGTGCAAAATACCTTTTCGGTGATGTCCAATGACGTTTTGGTGGCTGTACCACTCTTCCTATTTATGGGTTATGTTGTAGAAAGAGCGAATATCGTCAACCGTTTATTTTTCAGTATTCAAATGGCAGCACGTCATCTGCCTGGCTCTATGGCAGTTGCAGCACTATTCACCTGTGCCATATTCGCCACCGCTTCAGGCATTGTTGGTGCAGTTGTTACCTTAATGGGTATGCTTGCGTTCCCAGCTATGTTGAAAGCAAATTACGATGAAAGTTTTGCAGCCGGTGTTATTTGTGCTGGCGGTTGTCTTGGTATTCTTATCCCACCTTCCATTATGCTCATCGTTTATTCAGCTATCGCAGAAATATCCCCCTTACGTCTCTACGCCGCGGCCCTATTCCCTGGCATGATGTTGGCGGGTCTGTATATGGTTTACGTTGTCGGACGTGCGGCTTTAAATCCAAGCCTTGCGCCAAAACCAATAGAGGAAGACGTACCACCATTCGGCACAATCGTTTGGGAACTTATAACGTCGTTTATCCCATTAGCAGTACTCATTATGAGCGTGCTTGGTGCCATCTTAATGGGATTAGCAACACCGGCAGAAGCAGCTGGCGTCGGTGCTGCTGGCGGTTTAGTACTCGCTTTACTTTATCGCTCACTGAGCTGGGAACGATTAAAACAAGCCGTATATCTGACCGCAAAAACATCGGCTATGGTCTGTTGGTTGTTTGTCGGGTCGTGGACGTTCGCCTCCGTATTTTCATACCTCGGTGGGCATGAGCTGATTAATGACTGGGTGCTGTCGATGGATCTCAGTACCGTTGGCTTTCTAATATTAGCGCAAGCAATAATTTTCATCCTAGGTTGGCCATTAGAATGGACAGAGATCATTATCATTTTTGTGCCTATATTCCTACCTATGCTGGCAACTTTCAATGTTGATCCTCTATTTTTTGGTATCCTCGTGGCGCTGAATTTGCAAACATCGTTCTTGACCCCGCCAATGGCTATGGCAGCTTATTACCTGAAAGGTGTGGCTCCACCCCATATACAGTTAATGACGATATTCAAAGGCATTATGCCTTATCTAGCGATCATCATTTTTTCGATGGTATTACTTTATAACTTTCCGGGAATTGCGCTCTGGCTACCGGTTTATTTGTTTGGATAAGCGATCTTTTACAGTAATAAACGATGAGTAAATTTGATACATCGACAGCTAATTTGCTGAGTGCCTGTGATGCCCGAAAAGCCATGGACGAAGGGCTTTTGAGTTCGCAAGAACTGGTAGAAGCGTGTTTTGCGCGCATTAATTTACTCGAAGAATCAATTGGTGCCTGGACCCATCTGGACAAAGAAACTGCCATGCAACAAGCACGTGCAGCCGATGAATTCCGTAGCCGAGGTTTACGTGTGGGTGCATTGCACGGCCTACCCATTGCTATCAAAGATATTATCGATACTCGTGATTATGCGACCGAACTCGGTACCGTACTGCACGAAGGACGCAGGCCACTCAGCGATGCCACACTGGTGTCTCTTTTGAAAGAGGCAGGCGCTATTATCCTTGGAAAAACAGTAACAACAGAGCTTGCTGTCCTCTCACCGGGTAAAACTACCAATCCGCATAATAATGCACACACGCCAGGTGGCTCTTCTAGCGGTTCAGCAGCAGCAGTTGCCTCAGCGATGGTACCTTTAGCTGTTGGCACTCAAACCAACGGCTCAGTCATTCGCCCTGCATCTTTTTGCGGGATATATGGGTTTAAGCCCAGTTTTGGCCGCATATCACGTCAAGGCGTTCTGAAACAATCACCACCATTGGACACTATTGGTGTCTTTGCGCGTTGCCTTGAGGACCTTGCCTTGATTGCCGACGTTGTAATGCGATACGATTCGCAAGATGATGCGATGTCTCCCATAGCACCACCCTGTATTAGTTTAATCATGGCAGAACCTGTGCCGGTAGACCCTATTTTTGCTTTTATTCGAACCCCAGCTTGGGATAAGACAGAACAAGTCACCAAAGATGGTTTTCGCGAACTGATCGAGGCCATTAACGAAAGCAAACCCAAAACTATCGATATATTCGATTTGCCAGCCCAATTTGACAATATTTTTGAAGACCATCGAGTGATAATGGAAGCCGACATCGCTCGAAACTTCGCCGAAGAATATGCACGGGGAAAAGCAAAATTAAGTGACGAGCTTTGTAGCATGATAGAACGGGGCCAAAAAATTACAGAGGAAGAATACCAAGCCTCAGTAGCGACAATAACCGACTACGCTAGTAGTCTGGACGAAGTATTTGAATTATACGATGCCATCCTAACACCAGCGACCCCAGGCCCAGCACCGGCAGGATTAAAAACTACTGGAGATCCGGTGATGAATACCATATGGACATTCTGTGGCACGCCCACATTAAACCTACCATTATTGCAAAGCGAAGAAGGCCTTCCATTTGGTGTGCAGCTGGTTGGAGAAAAAGATGATGACGCGAGGCTATTTAGAAGTGCTCGTTGGTTGCTGGATAGTTTAAATGACATTTAACTTCAGCTAGACAACTTTAGATGAGAAAGAGAACACCATGGATAATTTAATAAGCAGTATTATCGCAGTAGCAGTATTCCTGGCTTTTGTTATTGGGTTGGCATTTTCAATCAAATCAATTCCTTTTGCTATTATTGTACTTTTGGTATCCATAATGGTACTAATCGAATTTTTCCAGTCAGCAAAAGAAGGTTTAAAAAATGATGTTAATAGAAAAGCTTGAGCTGTTGATAATACCTCTAATTTAAATTCGTTAAATTCCCCAAATAAAAAAACTATACATTCTAATAAGCAGCCTTCTTGTTGCGTGGCTTTTGTTTATATCAAAGTAATCTAGTCTCAACATTCTATTGGAGTCCGGATAGACTCCAATAGATAACTCATATTGATTTAAATGTTTTTTGCTACCATTTGTTCGGCGATAAAATCAGCCTGTCGAATAGCAAGAGAAACAATAGTTAAAGTAGGATTTTCAGATGCTCCAGTAGTGAACTGACTACCGTCAGATATGAACAAATTTTTGATATCATGAGTTTGCCCGTTTTTATTACAAACACCATCAGAAGATTTTGCACTCATTCGGCAAGTACCCAAATTATGTGTAGATGGATAAGCCGGCACTGGATAAACATGGTTTGCTCCTGCAGCCTCATATACCGCTCTGCCTTGCTGATAAGCATGTTCTCGCATAGCTATATCATTCGGGTGGTCATCAAAATGAACATTTGGCACAGGCATGCCATACTGATCTTTTTCAGTTGAGTGAACGGTAATACGATTACTTTCCTGTGGCATATCTTCACCCACTAGCCACATGCCAGCCATGTTTCTATAGTTATCCATTGCACGACAAAAATCTCGTCCCCACCCACCTGGATCAAGAAAAGCTGCCATGAATGGCAACCCAAGTGAAAGAGTTTCCATTTCATAGCCACCAACAAACCCACGTGATGGATCATGCTTTGATTCGTCAGTAATAATGCCAGCCATCGTTGTGCCACGCCACATATGAACAGGCTCGTCGAAGGTGGCATAGACTGATCCCGTCATATGACGCATATAGTTTCGTCCAACTTGACCTGAACTATTAGCCAATCCATCGGGATACTGGCTAGATTCAGAGTTCAGTAACAAGCGAGGTGTTTCTATTGAGTTACCTGCCACACAAACCACGCGAGCTTTTTGACGGTGTTCTACTCCTGTGTCATCAACATAAACTACGGCATTCGCCTTACCAATTTTATTATGTTCAATTTTCAGGACTTGAGATCCGGGCCGCAGGTCTAGGACTCCGGTCTTCTCAGCTTTAGGAATTTCGCTATTCATGGTTGACCATTTTGCATCCATCTTACATCCCTGAAAACAAAAACCTAGCTGTCGACAGCTAGTACGCCCGTCACGAATCCTACTATTAATGGCCATACGACCCGTATGGCAATTTTTGTACCCAAGCTTTTTTGCGCCTGCATGCATGACCTTGAAATTATTATTACCGGGTAATCCAGGAATTCCATTTGTACGTGTGACACCTAACTTATCTTCTGCCTTATCGTAATAGGGCTCAAGCTCTTTTAAGGTTAGTGGCCAATCAAGTAGATTAGCTCCGTCAAGGTCACCATAATGCGAGCGTGCTCTAAACTCATGATCCTGAATACGCAGACTGGCACCGGCCCAATGCGTAGTACTGCCACCTACAGTTTTACAAATCCATGCGGGAAGCCCAGAAAAATCACGGGCCACACGCCAGCTGCCAGATGTTGTACGCTTATCGAGCCAAGATAATTGTCCAAATGAGCCCCACTCATTGTTTTGAAAACTGGCAGCTGATTCACGTTGCCCTGCTTCAAGTAAGACAACTTTGATTCCCTTTTGGCATAACTCATTAGCAAGTGTGCCACCACCTGCACCAGAGCCGATAACCACAACAACACTGTCATCATTTAATTCAATTTTTGACATAACTATTCTTCCTCAATTTATTTTTTTAATATCAGGCTTTTGCTGGACTATCATTAGCTGGCGGATTTGGTAACCAATCAAGATCTTGGAAACCACGATCGAAATAACCACCTGTTTCATAAGATGAACCTTCATAACCAAAATGGGCCCATGCCATCTCATTGTTGTATAAAGAAACAACTGAAGTACCTCTTATTTTTTCGAAGAAATCAGTCCCTGCCATTTTTATAACCAAATTTTCACGTTGCAAGTAGTCAAGACTAGACCAGTCTCCATTAGCACTTTTATTCAGCGCCATAAGACCATTACGTAGCAGTGTGGCAACGCTAGGGTCTTCTACAGCAGATGCGTCCAAGTCTTTCACTACCAATGCATAAACCGCATCATCTAACTTATCATGGGGGAAAATTGCTCGAGTAACTTTAAGAATACTATTGGCTTCTTCACTACTTAAAGCCTTTGTCGTCAACGCCCAGCTACTACTAGGTGCCAGTGTCGCCAAAATCCCACTACTAGCAGCTAACGTCCCCATTAGTACACCTGCTCCAGATTTTAAAAACTGGCGTCGACTGACCCCTTTCTTTCCGTCCAACTCTACATAACTTTTGCTCATATTCCCTTCCTCTCTTCAATGTTTATTTTTAAATTATTAACTTTTTTAAATTTGGTTATGGTGGTTTTTTTATTGATAATGTCCATGTCTTTGAAGCACTTCAATTTCATAACCATCTGGATCAGTGATAAAGAAGAAACGCGCTAACAAATGGTCATTTGGCGCAAAAGTAACAATATCGGTCGGAGAAAAACCCAACTCCAAAAAGCGACCATGCTCAATATCAAGATCATCAACACAAAAGGCTATATGCCCATATCCGCTTCCATGCGTGTAGGCAACGTTCTCACCCTTGTTCAATGTCAATTCAATTTCATGGGTACTTTCATCATTTTTCAAGTAAACCAGAGCAAAGTCGTCGAAATCAAGTTCATGAGATGGCGTCAGTCCAAAAGCTTGCTCATAGAAAATTTTGGAACGCTCGAGATCGAGCACCCTGATCATGCTGTGAATGATTTTTGCCATCAACGTTCCCTAAAAAAATAAAATTATATTTTTAGTATAGAGTTCTGCTATAGGGGAGTGGTAGTATGGGATTACTACAATGGGATTCTAGGTGAATTATTTTACCACTATCTTCTAATAACCATAGGTAACTTACCAAAAATTTGAAAAACGACCCAATATGATCTAACCTTTAAGGGTCATTTTCATAAAAAATCACTGAAGGTAGATAGAAATGTGTCAGATATATGCAAGTACAAAACCTGAGCGCTACGATAGCGTTTCACATTCGCTTCGTATTCAAGGGTGCGTCACTAGCATTCGGTTAGAAAAAGAGTTTTGGTGTATACTTGAGGATATGGCTATTGCAGAAGACAGAACATCGTCAGAATTAATCAACGTACTATATAAAGAAGTGCACCAGAATTATGGCGAGGTAAAAAACTTCACTTCGTTTTTACGTACAGCATGCACAATCTATCTTGCTCGAAAAAGTAGCATGGAAGCGGTAGAGTTATCAGAACCAACGCTACAACCCCCTTTATATCGTATTTCGTGCAACAATTGACCCTATTTTAACTCGCTGCAAACACTTCCAACTTATCAATTAATTCCTGTGGCACTTCAACCCCATTTTTTTCGGCTTGAAGCTTAAATTTATGCCTATCAGAGCCCGGTAAACGAACACCTGGCTCACTCAATAGAGCGGTTAACATAGTTTCCAAACGGGCAGCATACGCAGCATCTCCACCAGGCGCAAATGTACTGGGTGATATTGCAATGAAAAACTGGCCAACTTTCGGTTCTCCACCAGTATTGTTTTTAAAAACAGGAGCCTGGAATGAACAGTTTGGGCCACTTAAAACACCGGCAAGCAAGTCAACTAACATACCCAGCAACATGCCCTTAAATCCACCAGCATGTGCCAGCGCACCGCCATTAATAATTGCGTTGGCATCGGTCGTATTATTACCCTCGTTGTCATATCCCCAGCCCAAGGGGACTGGTTTACCTTCTGCGGCATGCTTTTTAACCGTAACCAATGCCACTTGACTAGTCGCCATGTCGGCGATCACAACCGGTTGGCCGCCAGGGCGAGGCACACCAAACGCCATTGGATTAGTACCAAAAAAGGCACTCGCACCCGGGGCTGGAGCCACTGCAGAAGGCGAATTGGCAAAACCCAACCCTATTAGCCCTTGATTGGCCATACGATTAACGAACCAACCGACTACACCCGCTGAATAGGAATCGACTATCGACAATGCAGCAATACCTTGCTGCTTCGCTAACGCATAAAAGTCAGCTTCAGCTTTTTCATAAGCTGCGTGAGCAAAGCCCCTATCGGCATTAGCACGTATTGCAGAAGGGGCAATTTTTTCATGGCTAGGATTAGCGTCTTTGTTTAATTTACCCACTTGCAGATGACCGCAATACAACGGCAAATAATTGAGTCCTACTGTTCTGATGCCATCGTATTCAGCATCGACTACCGATTGCACCGCCATATCAAGCTGATGCCCATACGCACCACAGGCACTCAATGCTCGCCGAGTAAGATCGTTTACTTGCTGAAGTGATAATGTTTGATTGCCACTAGTCATAATGCTTCCTGTTTTTGATCAAGATCTAAAGCTAATTCAAAGCGAAACAATGATGCAACTGAAGCAATTAATCAAATGAGCTAAACTGAAGGCTAATTCAGTATTACTCAAAAAACGGAGTTCCACCAAGTCTCAAAAAAATCGCTGGCAGAACCAAAGATTTATGGTGACAAGCGGTCCATTACCCATTGACTCCCATTCGGTTGATATGACACTCGATCATGTAAGCGGTTTACTAGTCCTTGCCAAAATTCGAAGGACTGTGGTTTAAGTCGGTATCCAATCCAGCTTTCAGGTCGTGGAACATTGCCATCGGGATATTGCTCATTTAGACGCTTTACTTCATCTTCCAGCACCTCGCGATTTTTAACTATAGCGGTTTGACAAGATGATGCAGCACTAAAACGACTGCCTTCAGGTCGTGAATTAAAATAGGCCTCAGCATCGCTAGCAGGCAACTCTTCTACAATACCTTGCACTCGAATTTGTCGACTTAAATCACGCCAATGGAATAACAATGTGGCTTGGGGGTTAACAGACAATTCTTGGCCCTTTTGACTGCGTGAATCGGTGTACCAGCAGAAGCCTCGCTCATCATAATTTTTGAGCAATACAATACGCGCTGACGGCATACCGTTAGCATTAGCGGTTGCAAGCGTCATTGCGGTTGAATCAATCAACTTCAAATCATTCGCTTCTTGCAACCATTGTCCAAATTGATTCATTGGATCAGCGTCTAGGTCCGCTTTACGCATGCCTTGAGATTCATATTCACGGCGATAATCGCTGAGGTCTTTTTGATTTGTCATGGTGATTTTCTCTTAAGCTAATTCTATTCAAACAAGGGTAATAATTTAGCCAAATCCCTCTTGCATTTGGCAATTTTTGACGGTTCTAGGCCCGCTAACTTCTGTGGAAACACCGGCCATTTTTCGCTTTCATGGACAAAATAATCAGGCTCGAAGTCAACTGCATTTTTCGGCTTATACTAGGGGGCTTGTACCATTGACAGGCCACTATTATATCGTCGGACGAGTTGAATCTAGATATGATCTGTCTCTATATCTTCGTATTCAAAAAACTCTTGTACGGCTATATCAACTGACGCACCATCAGGCCAAATGCCAATGATAAACTCAGTCTGAAAATTATCTTTATAGACTCGATAAGCTAAAACGGAACAAGTCCTAAAGTAACTGTTGTGCAGTGATGAATGCCTAATTCACCAGATGTTAATAGTCAACATTATAAATGTGCCATATTGGCACAAGCATTGCCTACCGACTAGACTAGCTTGAAAAAAAATCAGCCGGCACAGTCATTCAACCCCTTATTCAGATTGGGACTAGATCGATTCATTTATTTAGACCCTATCGAAGGTAAACTTATCTGCGGGGACAGCATCTGAAAAAAGAAAACCTTGTGCATAATCACAGCCAGCCTTTGTTAAAAGCACTCTCTGCTGTTCGGTCTCTACCCCCTCTGCGATAACCTTCAACTTAAGTTTATGGGCCATCATTATAATGGCCTCACACATTACTAGACCGTCTGATCCTAAATCCATATTTTTAACAAAGGACCGATCAATTTTAAGATAATCAATTTCAAACTTTTGAAGATAAGATAGCGATGAGTATCCAGTACCAAAGTCATCTAATGAAATAGTAATACCGCTATTTCTTAACTCGGTCAGGTGTTGACTTACTTCGAGCCTGTTTTCCATCAACAGCCCTTCTTTAATTTCAATACCGAGAGCATTACCGGGCAAACCAGCTTGATTCAGTTTGTCTATCCAGCTCAAAATATTAATGCCATCATCTCTGAAGTGAGCTAACGATGTATTGATACTAATTTCAAAATTAGGGCATTGAATTTTACGCCATTCAACCAGCTGGCTTAAGGCTTGTTTGAAAACCCAATTTCCCAGACCAATAATTAATCCAATTTCTTCTGCAATTGGAATAAATTTATTCGGTAAAATCAAACCCTGTTGCGGGTGCTGCCAGCGTAACAAAGCCTCTGCTTTTTGAATTTTTCCTGTTTGAAGATCAACAATTGGCTGATAATAAACTACCAGCTGTTGATCTGAGCGTTGTTGGTTTGACAATGCATTACGCAAGTCTTTCACCATCAACATTCTATCCATTGCTTTTTGCTGCATCGCATTTTCAAAATGCTGAAAACGATTACGACCTTTTGACTTTGCAACATACATGGCCTGGTCAGCATTTTTTACCAGGGTTTCAATGTCTTTTGCATTATCAGGGTAAAACGTAATTCCAATGCTAACTGACAAATGAATGACTTCATCATCAAGATAAAACGGCTGTGAAAGGACTTCAATTATCTTAGAAGCTACCCGATCTACATCACTGCTATGCTGAAGCTCACCCATCACAATCGTAAACTCATCACCCCCTAATCGAGCCACAGTATCGATTGTCCTCACACATTGAAGCAATCGTTCAGCCACAACAATTAACAGCTGATCACCTTTTTCATGTCCAAGTGTATCGTTGACATCTTTGAAGTGATCCAGATCCAGAAAAAGTAAAGCAACTTGTCTGTCAACCCGCTTCGCTTTAGAAATTTCGTAACCGAGTCGGTCTGCCAACAAATGTCGGTTAGGGAGTCCAGTCAGTGCATCATAATTCGCTTGGCGCTGAATTACCGAATCAGCAAGATCACGTTCAATCGCAACACTGATTAGATTCGCTGTTTGTTCGATCAAATATATATCAGCTTCATTAGGCGTGCTAATTTCATGCGTACTGATAGAAAATGCACCCAACATCTTGCCATCGAAACTCTTTATGGGTTGTGACCAACTTGATGACAGACCAGCCTGTTTCGCCGCAGCCGCATAATGTGAAGAATAAGGATGCGTTTGTAAATTTTCGATAACATAGCGCTCACCAGTCGCCACTGCTGTGCCACTGGCTCCTTCCCCCACCTTAATTGGAACAGTCTTTAGAACATTTTGAAAAAATTTCGGTAATGTGGGCGAGGTATCAATTCGCAAAGATTGTGTTTCTTCATCTACTAACAGGATGCAGCCCACCATTTTTGGGCATTGCTTTTCAACCTCAAGAATAATGTACTCCATTACCTGATTCAACGGAAATCCTCGCGACACCATCTCCAGACAACGATTTCGTGACTGCTCACTGGCTTCCTTTACTTTCAACTCGGCGAGAGCTTCTAGTAAACTACTCTCTGAGCTTTTTAATTTGGAGGTTAATGTGAGTAAATCAGGTGAGTTAATTTCTTTTTCAGCGAGAGCAGAGAGGTCTTTAAGTAAAGCAATGTCTTCTGTCGAAAACTGGCGTGGAAGATAGTCCAAAATACAGAAGGTGCCTATAATTTGGTTATTCGCAGCTTTGAGCGGTTGGCCCGCATAAAACCGAATATGAGTCGCGCCAATTACAACTGGATTATTCGAAAATCGTTGATCCAACTTTGCATCAGGAATAACAAAAACTTCGTCGTGTAAAATAGCATGCCCACAAAACGAAATACTTCGGGGCATCTCAGCCAAATTTACACCCAGAGAGGATTTAAACCATTGGTGGTCTTTATCGACAAGACTGATAAGCACGATAGGTGCATCAAATACTCGCTGGGCAATACGTGTCAATCGGTCGTATCTTTCTTCCGAGCGTGTATCTAATACGCCTTGATTATATAGAGTGCTTATTTTTAATGCCTCCTTTTGTGGAAAATTAAACCCCTTCACTTAACCTCTCCCTTAATCCACCAAACAAAAACAAGCAGACTATCTCAGTCTTATAGAGTATTTTTGCTTGGCTTGCTCTAATATGTATTTTTAATCGTTAAATTTATCTGCACTAGAGCCCATGTTTGAATTAATTACCAATGCTAATTTATACTCACCGTTATCACAGGGCATTAAACATTTGCTAATTTGTGCGGGTAGAATTGTTTCCATAACTGACAGAGTTCCAGTACTTGACGATCAATTTGACGTATTTCTAACCGACTTAAATGGCGCTAGGTTAATACCAGGATTTATCGATGCACATGCGCATATTGTTGGTGGTGGTGGTGAAGCAGGCCCGTCAACGCGGGTTCCACCATTACATTTAAGTCAATATACTCAAGCCGGTGTTACCAGTGTAGTCGGCTTGCTTGGCACTGACGATTTAACTCGTAATCCGCAAACTTTACTGACTCAAGTCATGGGACTACGGGAGGAAGGTCTGTCTGCCTGGTGTTACACCGGCGGTTATCATGTGCCAGCAGTGACATTAACTCAATCAGTGCGGAGTGATATTGTCAACTTGGAACCCGTTATTGGGGTGGGTGAAGTAGCCATTAGCGATCATCGATCAAGCCAACCCACCATTGATGAAATTTTGCGTCTGGCGAGTGAGACACACGTAGCAGGATTGATGACAGGTAAAGCTGGTATTGTCCATTTTCACTTGGGTGACGGAGTTCGAGGTTTATCTATGATTCGTGATTGTCTCGATACCTGCGAAATTCCTGCCCGCGTTTTTAACCCTACTCATGTTAATCGAAATAAAGCATTGTTTGAGGAAGCCTGCGCCATTACGAGCCGAGGTTGCACCGTCGATATTACCGCATTTCCTGCAGATGAAAGTGATACAGGTTGGGTAGCGCAAGACGCAGTCGCTCGATATTTTGATCAAGGTTGTGATCCAACAAAGCTAACCATTAGCTCGGATGGTGGTGGCTGTCTGCCTAGTTTCAATGCTCAAGGCGATCTACTCAAAATGGGTTTTGCCAAATCATCTGCAATGTCTGAGACATTTAAGGCTATGCTTGATCTCAACTTACCAATAGAAAAAGTGTTACCACTGATGACTAGTAATGTGGCTAGTCTGCTAAAATTTCATCAAAAAGGTAATATTGCATTAGGTTTTGATGCTGATTTATTGGTTTTAAATGATCGTCATCAAATTGAAAGTGTCATGGCCAATGGCGTTTGGCATATTAAAAATCAGCAGCAGTTAGTCCACGGACTATTTGAGAAATGATTATTAAAAATGCATCGTTAAAATATCAATATAATAATTTAGAGGTTTGCTAAAAGTGCCCCCTTCTCCAGAAAAAAATGGCCATCGCCGTGGTTATGTTATTCCTATAGGTGGTGCAGAAGAGAGAACCCGTTCGGCCACAGTGTTAAAAAAATTCGTCAAATTATGTGGTGGTAAAAAAGCTCGTATTGTAATCATACCAACCGCTTCAAATCTATCTGACACAGGTGATAAATACATCGAGGTTTTTAAACATCTAGGTATTGAAAGCGCTATTTCATTATCAATCAATGAACGAAGTGAAGCCAGTCGGCCTGACTACATTACGGCACTCGAGAATGCTACGGGAATATTTATTACTGGCGGCAATCAATTACGCTTATCAACCATTCTTGGCGGCACTGAAGTTGCTCAAAAAATCAGACGATTAAACGCAGAGGGCGTACATGTTGCAGGCACCTCTGCTGGTGCAGCGATTATGCCAGAACACATGATTGCGGGAGGCTCCACAGGGTCAGTTCCTTCTGCTGACGGTGTTAACTTAGCACCAGGCCTCGGCCTCACCAATGCGTTACTAATTGACCAGCACTTTAGTCAACGCGATCGACTTGGCCGCTTATTAACTGCAATATCCTATAATCCGTTTTTGCTCGGGGTTGGTATTGACGAAGACACAGCTATATTCATCGATGCAGAGCAAAAATTCGAAGTGGTGGGCAGTGGGGCGGTGACCGTCATCGATCCGATTGATCTCAGCTATTCATCAATGAGCAAAGCGTCAAAAAAAGATGCGCTGAGTTTACTCGACTTGAAACTGCATATTTTGTCCAAAGGCTGTCGATTTGATATTCAAGAAAGGAAACCTTACCCACCAAAATAGAAATATATATAACTTAACCATTACAGAGATAAATATCGCCATTTAAACAACCACTGACAAGGAGTACTTATGAAAGTTACAGCGACAAACGTCTACGTAGGGCCGAGCATTTACGCCAATTTCCCAGTTATCCGCATGGTAGTTGATCTAGGTGTGCTGCTTGAATGGCCATCTGTTAAATGTGGTAAGGGATTTACCGACGGATTACAGCAGGCTATTCCCAGTCTAGCTGAACATGGTTGCTCTTATCGTACTGCGGGTGGTTTTTTGCGTCGTTTAACGGAAGACGAAGGCACATGGATGGGGCATATTATGGAGCATGTAGCCCTTGAAATTCAAAATATTGCTGGATCAGGCGTGTCATTTGGACGAACACGCAATGCCGGCAAACCCGGCCTTTACAACATGGTATATGCCTACAAACAGCGTGATGCAGGTATCGAAGCAGGTCATCTAGCATTAAAGCTGTTAATGCACCTTTTACCCGCAGAATTACAAAAACAGATCCAATATGCCATTGACCCAGAATTCAATTTCGAAACAGAACTTGAAGGATTTGTACACCGCGCTCAACGTCGAGAATTTGGTCCCAGCACACAATCACTTGTCGACGCGGCAGTTAGCCGCAACATTCCCTGGATTCGATTAAATAATTACAGCCTAGTCCAGTTTGGTCATGGCAAATATCAAAAGCGAATTCAAGCTACCGTTACCAGTAACACTGGCTGTATTGCAACTTCACTGGCCAGTGACAAAGAAGGTACTCACAGTCTATTACGCGACATGGGCTTACCCGTGCCAAAACAAATGATGTTTTCAACTGAAGACGCCGCTGTTAGCGCTGCCAACAAAATTGGCTACCCTATTGTCATCAAACCGCTCGATGCAAACCATGGTCGCGGCATCAGTATTAACCTTATGACTGACGCAGCAGTCCGAGAAGCATTCTACTTTGCTAAAGAGCAGGGCAATTCACGTTCGGTACTGGCCGAAAGTTTTGTAACCGGTTTCGATCATCGCATGCTCGTAGTGGATAATGAACTTGTCGCCGTTGCCAAGCGAGTACCCGGCCACGTTATCGGGGATGGTAAACTGACGATTGCTGAATTGGTCGACATTGTTAATGCTGATCCAAGACGCGGAATTGGACATGAAAAAGTGCTTACCCGAATTGAACTTGACCAACAAGCCAATAGGCTGATGCAAGATGCAGGTTATAACGTAGAGACCGTTCTCAAAAAAGATGAACATTTCTTTTTGCGCGCTACTGCCAATCTATCAACGGGTGGAACTGCGATCGACTTAACCGACGTGGTACATCCAGACAACCGTGAAATGGCCATCCGAGCAGTATGTGCCATTGGCCTCGATATCGGTGGTGTAGACTTTTTGACTAATGACATTTCTCAGTCCTATAAAGACGTCGGTGGCGCTATTGTCGAAGTCAACGCAGGTCCAGGCTTTCGTATGCACGTTTCGCCCAGTGAGGGAGAATCACGTGATGTGGCAGGCAAAGTACTCGACATGCTGTATCCACCAGGTGCACCCAGTAGAATACCAGTAGCAGCTATTACTGGCACCAATGGCAAGACAACAACCACTAGAATGCTCGCACACGTCATGAAATCCTCAGGACATGTTGTCGGTATGACATCAACCGGTGGTGTGCAAATTGATGGCATGGTTACCGTAAAGGGTGATATGACAGGTCCACAATCAGCGCAGATAGTACTGCGTGACCCGACAATTGACTTTGCTGTTCTAGAGACCGCTCGAGGTGGCATATTAAGAGCAGGTCTTGGTTATAGCGAATGTGATGTTGCTGCCTGCATCAACGTTACACCTGACCATATGGGGCTAGGTGGCATTGAAACATTAGAGCAATTGGCAAAAGTAAAAGAAACCGTAGTACGCATCGCAAATGACACCGTGGTACTTAATGCAGACGACAAACTCTGCCTTAAAATGGCCGATAATACACGCGCTAAACACCTTTGCTATGTCACGATGGATCCGACTCATGGGCTCGTTCGAGAACATATTAGAGCCAATGGTCGAGCGGTTGTTCTCGAAAAAGGCATCAATGGTGACATGATTACAATCTATGACAATGGCGCACATATTCCACTACTTTGGTCTCATTTAATTCCAGCCACCATTGAGGGCAAAGCAATGCATAATGTTCAAAATGCGATGTTTGCTGCTGCTATGGCTTTTAGTTTCGGTAAAGATTTAGCCGAAATTAGAACCGGTTTACGTACTTTTGACACATCATTTTTCCAAAGTCCGGGGCGCACCAACGTTTACAATGAACATCCCTTCAAAGTTATTCTTGATTACGCACATAATGAGGCCAGCTTTCGCGCCATGGCTGATTTGGCTGGTCGTCTAGCGCCCACGGGCAGATCTATTATCGTTATTTCTACGCCTGGCGATCGTCGAGACGAAGATATCCGTCGCTCTGTTAATGCCTGTTTGCCAGAGTTCACTCATTTTGTTGTAAAAGCAGACGGAAATCGCCGGGGCCGTGGCCATGACGAATTACCGCTGTTAATGCGCCGCTACTTACTTGAATTGGGTATAGATGACGCTAATATTACAGTGATTGCTGATGAAGAACCCGCCGTCGACTTCGTACTCAACATGGCTAGGGACGGTGACCTGGTTGTTATTACCGCAGATGACTTACAGCGTACTTGGAAGCAGATCATCAACTTAAACAGTGACAAACCAAAAGGCAAAAAAATTATCCCTGGTACGAAGGTATACGTACCTGAGGCCGAAAAAAGATATATTTTAGATCAGGATGAGGAACTCATCATTGATGAACGCGGTGTTCGACTGGCAACCAGTGAGCCTGAAGACTCAGATTAATAATTACGAGAAAGTTATGGATGGTTATTATTGAATAGTTATTATTAAACTTTGCTTGCTCCGCCTACTCAGGCTGCTTTTCAAAGAGCCTGAGGCTATAATCATATTTTAATCTTATACCTTAAAATTAAGCGGTAACGACAATGAGTAAACGCATTGAAATAAGTGGCCTGAGTATTGATGTAAATCTCTATAAACTTATCGACCAGGAAATTGCACCTAATAGTGGTGTCGACTCGATCCAGTTTTGGCAGTCATTTGCGGATATTAACGCTTTACTTGGCCCTCGCAATAAAGCATTACTCGCAACGCGTGATAAGATTCAACAACAACTAGATGTTTGGCATAAAGC
>JBNMQI010000037.1:0-15748 GCA_051277905.1 Gammaproteobacteria bacterium
CCGTCGATTTTCAGATAGTCGACCGGCAAGTTCTTCAGATATCCAAATGACGATAAGCCACTGCCGAAATCATCGAGCGCAAACCGACACCCCAAATCTTTCAGGGCAGTAATGAATGTGGTGGCAGCAAGCAGATTAGATATAGCCGCAGTCTCGGTGATTTCAAAACAAATCTTGTTAGCGTCAACATTAGATTCACTGATCAAGGCAATAACCGTAGACATAAATTGAGCATTAGCCACTGAAGGCCCTGAAAGGTTGATGGAGATGAAATTCACCTGTTCTATGAAAGACAAATGAGAACTCATCATATTAATCGCACGTTCAACTACCCAGGTATCGATTCTTTCAATCAAGTTATAACGCTCTGCTGCAGGCAAAAAGGCACCTGGTGGTATGCTGCTACCTTGTTCATCCAACATCCTCACCAGTAACTCATAATGCTTCAAAGCATCGCCATTCAGCGATTTGATAGGCTGAGCATAAAGGCACAACCTGTCTTCATCTAAAGCATGATTAATACGCCCAACCCATTGCATTTCACCTTGACGAAAAGCCAGTTCGACATCATCTGGGTGATAAACATGGATACGGTTTCTTCCTAACTCTTTGGCCAGATAGCAGGCTGCGTCGGCTTGCTTAAACAGATCTGTATAGTTACCTGTGGCCTCGTTAATCGCAACCAGACCAATGCTGACTCCAATTCGAAATGCCTCTCCCTCCCAGAAAAATTGGTACTCGTTGATCGCATTAAAAATTGTATCAACGACATGGCGAGCCTGATCAAGCGCGCAGTGCTCCATCAACACACCAAACTCATCTCCACCAAGTCTTGAAAGGGTGTCTCGATTCCTCACAATATTTCGAAGAAGCCTCCCCAGTTGGCGTAACAATTCATCACCTGCGATATGGCCACAAGTATCGTTGATGACTTTGAACTGGTCGAGATCCAGAAAGCACATCGCGTGTTCAGCCTTGTCTCTCTGGATCGTCGAGAGCAGGCGCTTCGTGCGTTTTTCAAATTCAGTGCGATTGATCAGTCCGGTCAGGACATCGTGGCTGGCTTGGTAGATGAGTTTATCTTCAACCTTTTTGCGCTCTGTGATGTCCTGTGTTACACCCATCAATCGGACGATATTGTCATCTTCGTCATTGATCGGCTCAAAACTACTTAAGAAATGTAGAGCCCCATTTTCATCGGCTGCGCTGAACTCGAATATCGAGCCTCGCCCCCGTTTGGCATTATCCATTAATGCGGATACTCGCTCTCGATCTTCCGAGATGGGGAAATCAAGATAATTTAAACCCAGAATTTCTGACTCATTGTCTACACCCATCATTTTGAGCCCAGATGGATTCATAGACACCAACTTGCCGTCAAGATCAATCTCGTGAATGCAGACTGGGGATGAAGAAACCAGCGAGCGCAGACGATTCTCACTTTGACGCAAGGTTGCTCCGACTTGTATACGATCGGTATTGTCCAGAACGATACCAATAGACCGAATAATTTCGCCGCTATCATTCCTGATCGCTTGCCCTATTTCTCTAAGGTAAGTTATATCTCCATTCCGCCTTATTGCTCGATACTCAATATCAAATCGGTCGGCCTTACCGCCAGAGAACATCGTAACACTGTAATAGAGCTCCAAATCCTCTGGGTGAATGTGTTTACGATCCTCGCTTCCCGCCAACTCACCATCCACAACAGTTTCAGGATCTCTGTCCAGTATCTTGTAAAGGTCGTTGGAATAGTAGGTTGAACAATCGCGTAATTCATCCCATTCCCAATAGCCCAACTTTGCTAACTCACTAGCGGACTTCAGTCGCTGTTGGCTTGCCCGCAATTCAGTTTCGGTATTTTTGTGGTCTTCTATTTCAATTTCTAATCTTTCGTTGTTTTTCTGCAGCATTTTTTCGGATTGTTTCTGCTCCGTAATATCCTGAACGGTTCCGAACGAATGTGATGGTTCGCCATCATTATCAAGCACAAGCTCGCTGCGTACATGGAGATAGCGCGTATTCCCCAAGAGGGTAATAACCCTGTACTCAATATCAACTTCTTTGCGTCGTTCGTCATAAAAGTCTGAATTTTGTCTGAATAATTCTCTGTCATCAGGGTGTAGCAAGTTTACTAATTCACCAGTGCTAATGAAATAATCAAGTGCTTCGGATACAGTCATATCATAGATTTTTGCCAACTGAACTGAGCAGGAAAGCATTTTATCCCGCTTGCGATCCCAACAAAAGTGGCCCCTGTTACCCATCGCTTCGGACTGACTAAATAAGATATTACTTTTTAGCAGTTCGTCTTCAGATTTTACTTTTGCAGTTATTTCGGTCACTAATGTACCTAGGCCATCGACCTCTCCATTACTATCGAAGACTGGGAACTTTGTTGTTGAAAAGGTGCGTGATTGATTCTCGTTAGCCAATTCGGCTATTACTCTACGCGTCTCGGCTTTTCCAGAGTTTAGAACTGATAGATCATGTTCTCGCGTAGCAGCAGCCAGATCAGGATTTAAAATGTCAGCAGGGAGTAATCCCACCAGGTTTCCACTTTTTACCCCCAAAAACTTCTCGGCTTGCTTATTGACCCTGATATATCGACCTTCAAGATCCTTCAAGGACGCTTCTACAGGCGCGTTATCAAAGAATGCATTGAATTGTTGTTTGTAGATTAGGAGGTCGTTTTTGGTTTGAGTAAGACTATGAAGTTCTTTGCGGAGGCATTCAACTTCTAACAGCAGGTCGCAGGGATCTATTTTCTCAGCCATTTAGGTAGCACCTCCAATTAACTAGTTAGGATTTATATAACCCTAATAACTAATGAGCATAATCGAATATAAGATTAATTCCAATAATATGAAACTAATCAAGTTTGTAGTAGCGTTATGCTGCAGTTATCACCTCAGCAAGATTGATATAAGTAATGCTTCTATTTCAAGGATTACTGCAATGTGCGGTGAAGAAGAGGGTTTCTATAAAGATTTTCTATAAAGATATTTTGGCGCTTCAATTAGCATTCAATCATGAGATTTATGAGTTAATTTCCAAACAACCTTGTAATGATCCCAACCACCCCAATCATCCCAAAGCGCAATAATATCTTGAGCATGATCAACTGGCTCGTCCAGAACCGAGCTTTCATCACCCACAATGCCACCGTTGACTGATATGGTTGCAGTGATCTAGTCATTCGTTAATAAATGTGTTGCTTTAGTAGTGCTGGTGTCTCCGTGAGACTCTGCTGGCACGTCATCAGTATCAAACATCCAAGTTTGAGTAATAACTGCATCGTTTAAAGTGCGATTAGTAACGAAGTCCTTATAAGTGCCAGTACCGCTTGCTTCAACAACAATTAGAGTCGCGTTTACATTAAAACTAAAAGCTATTAATATTACGATAGAGACGGGATGTGTAAATTTGAGTCTAATGTTGTCCATATATTTTTTACACTGGTTAAATCAGTTGTCATATTCTTTTACGCTTTAAGAAATTCATTTAATCCATTGCTGGGTCGGTAAAGGTTCAAAAAGTTAAATCTACACGGTGATATGAACGGCAGCTAATTTACCTAAAGCGGAAGTTGATTAAATCATTCCAACAATGAGTGTTCTGATCAACCCTTATCCGACACTTTCTTTAGAGAATTTTCATGATGAACTGGTGACTAATCACCATTCTTGGTATGCAGCTTTTTAAAAATGTAATACCCCATAAAAGCAGACGCATCTATTGCCATATATTCGCGCGTTGGTTGGTGGATTTTAAATGTCCAATCATGCTTAACAAGAAAATTAGGGACTGACCACGATTAATGCACACTTTTTTCAACTAACCAGCTTTCGTTTTTCAACCATATCAACCTCAGGTTGCTTTATAACTTACTTTTCCAGCAGCAACACATGGGGTATCTGTAAACGGACAGGCATTTCGTTATTTTCCTCGATCAGTTCGTCAGTTTGGCGCTGCAAGGTTTCAAATATTCCATTGGATTGCACAACACCCAATAATCGGAAGACAACAGCAAAATAATTAAGACACACATACTTTTATTTTTCTAGTACCTTGTTAAATTGATCAGAACCACGGGTAAAGCTATTTCATAACAATTTTAAATGTTGGTCTTTCATTCTGTGTTACTACGCATAATATTTTTTATTGCCAGTTTTTCGTTCAGCCATTGCCGAAGTTGCTGTTGTATAGTCGTTATATCATTAAATAAAAGTAGGTCTAACAAGCCACAGACACCATCAAATCTAACCAGCTTGCCAATACTACGAATGAGACAAATAGACTGTAATTGTAGTTTCCGACTGGATCAGTGTTGTTGAGGTTTTGCCGGAAGGTGCTGCGCTTTGCCTATATGGATGTAGCGATGCGGCGTTCCGATAAGGGGCGAGAAGCATATGTCCATGGATGGACGGTATTAGAACAACGCAGGAGCAGTTGTCGAGGATGCGGTAAGCTTTTTCGGCCTAGCAACTAAACCCACTGGTGCAGCCTATATTATTTTTTATAATGGGGTTAAAGCACGAAAGGTAGTCTTTCGTGCTGTCATATTCTTATCGCCTATCCCATGCCCGGCTTCCAAATTCCGACTTCTGCTTGCGGTGGCGGTGCGTTTACTTGTTGAGCAATGTCTTTAGCTACGTGACGAGTAAACGCAAATAGTTGCTCTATAACTTCCTCTTTCTGAGATTCCGACATCTCCTGCTTTCCGAGCAGGCATCCCACCACCGCACACATATACTGAGAAGCCACGCCTGGGTCTTGCGCGTTCTCATCGTGTTTTATCAAGAATTCATGCATCTGTTCGACAAGTTGTGGCGATAAATTAAGCTGGCTCATTATTGTGTTTCCAAATCAAGTTTAGTACGAAATTTTACACGAAGGTCAGACTAGTCGCTGAAATAATGTAAAGGAATTGGATAAATTAGTTAAAGGGGACGTAACTATTTATAGAGTAACCGTTAAATGCATATCATGGCAGGGAAGCATTATGCCAAGGAAAGAACGTATATTGATGAATTGCTTAAACTATTTAACTGGGTCGGACCCTAGTAGCCCATACTCTGCCACGTCTGTGGAAGGGGTTGTTCTGTTTTTGGTGACTCTATCGATCCCGCATGTGAAATACGACTGGCGCGATTTGGAAAAACCTTGGGCAGTGTAATCCCACGTTAGAGGGACAGTAGTGTTGTTAAACAGGCTGTTTAATCGCCAAATCATAGAGAGATTTGAGTTATATGTAAAAAAATCAACAAGAAAGATTGGTCAGACCCGCAGCTGAATTATCCAATATTTAGCGGGTTTGTTACAGTTTGAAGCGACAGAATAAAAATCGATCCGAGTGAGGTTTTCAGTGTCTATGCTTTCTCTGACTTTCCATAGATCATAGCTCTCTTGAAGACGTATCCAGCTTTCAGCAGAACCACCCAAAACTGCCGATATTCTAACAGCCATTTCTGGTGATAAGTCAGAGATCCATTAATAAGACGACTGAAAGTACTTCGCGCTAGGCTTAGAGCATCTGCTATTTATTCGCAGAAATATTGTTGAAGGGCTCGATATAGGTTCTAAAAATTATTCTTCCTAGATGCGGAGGGTTGTGCTGTTAAAAACTCATTAGTGATAATCCTCATAGTCAAAGACATAAACATCATCGTCTCTAAATCTAAATGTTATAAGTTAGTTTCCTGATACTGTAATAGACCGTCGACCTTTCAATTCGCCTGTCAATTCATGCAGCTGATAGCTTGGCTTTCTCATATCTTAGACATTTACGGTTGCATTTTAAAAATACACTACAAAGTGTGGGTGTCTAAGTTATTTGCTAGTTGGGCTGGGGTCAGTTGTTTTAACTTGTTACTGTTGACTCGTCGATTTAAGTGTCGATCATATAATCCTTGGATGGACAGCATGTTTTGAGTTTTTTGCTGGACAAGCTGCATTCGTTTACGCAATAAGTCCCGCACCATGCGCTGCTCTTTAGGGTAGATGTAGCCCGTCGGTAATATGGATAGGCGTAACATGTTGGCCAACCAGTCAGCATCGCTGTCATCATCGCCGTGCTTTAATCCGCTATATTGCTGTATCGCTGCAACTGAAGAGTGCCTGTCCTTTATGCATTTGGGTTAGCCATTTTATAAATGTGTCGTTTAAAGGGTTACGCGCGCACAGCGACCATGCCAAGAAAATCACCCATGGCAATCTGCCCGGGGAAATTTCGACCGCTGAAAATACCGTCGATTTTCGCGTGATAATCAGTCGGCACCTGACCTGTACGTTTTATGTCATGGACACGTCCAAGCAGGTCCCCCGCTTTAACTTCAGCACCAAGGTCAACACAAAGTTCGAACAAGCCATCGGATTCGCTAAAGATAAAACAACTCTGGTCTGGCATATCCAGGTTAATCGTCTCGTCTACTTCGAGTTCGCCCTGTGTAATACCTGCATGGCGTAAGATATTACGAATGCCTTTTTTGGCGATGGCGATGGTTGCAGCGGTAGCGCTGCCACCACCCGCTAGTTCAGTGCTAATGAAGGTCTTACCCTGGTTTTCGGCAGCGGTGTCGTACATGCTGGCGGCTTCAATTTCTAACAGCATCATCGAATACGGTGCGTTGAACGCCTGCATTGCAGCAATGCAACGCGCCTGTTGTGCTTTGTCTTCCAGCACATGTGCACAGCAAAAGGGCACGAACTCCATGGTTTTTCCACCGGAGTGAAAGTCGACGACAGTGTCAGCCATCGGTAACAAGGTGCGTTGAAAATAATCCGCAACTTTTTCCGTGAGTGTGCCTGCTGGGTTACCAGGAAAAGACCGATTCATATTGCCGCCATCGATGGGCGAGGTACGTTTACCTGCACGAAGAGCCGGATAGTTCATGCCGGGTACAATAATGACCCGACCGCTGAGTTCGTCAGCACTGATACTTTGTGCGAGGTCGAACAAAGCGATGGGGCCTTCGTATTCGTCACCGTGATTGGCGCCGGTAAATAAAATGGTCGGCCCTTCACCGTTTTTGGCGACGGTAATGGGTATTACCAATGAACCCCAGCCCGAATCATCATGAGAATGCGGCAGTTTGAGAAAACCGTGTTGGACGCCATCCTGATCGAAATCGACGGTAGCGGAAATTGGATTGGTGATAGTCATGTGGATCCTCTTTATGCGTCTTTGTTGGTATCGTATATCGGGTATTTTCCCGATGATATATATAACAGTACGTCATACAAGTAATATTTCGAGTAATTTAGACTATATATTTAATAGTTATACATATCTATTTGAAGCCATTAAACTGATTGGATGCCAAATACTAAAACATCCGAAGTTATTCTTGCAATGAATGCCGCATTACCAAAGGCACGAGCCGAGCTTGACAATAGCCCTTGGCGACAGCGTTTCATGTCGATATACAGTACGCTGCGTGAACGCATTACCATGCTAAAGCTGGCGCCTGGTGTTCGTCTCGATATTGACGCGCTGGCAAATGAATTCAAAGTGAGTCGTACGCCGGTTCGCACGGTTCTTCAACGCTTGGAGCATGAAGGACTGGCGATTACCCGCCACGGTGTTGGCACAATGGTCACCGAAATCGATATCGAGCATGTACGTCGAACCATGCAATTACGCATTCACCTTGCCGAACTAATTGGTACGCTAAGCCCCAACCGACCGGATGAGGGGATATTTGATTTACTGGAGGGTTTGCGCAAAGAGTGCAGCACCATTAGTGAAAGTTCATCGCCAGAAGACCCAGCGCCAGAGTCTTTTGTTTCGGTCGACATTCGTCTGCACGCTTGCAAGTGTCAGCTCATCGGGAATGAAGTGCTGCGCGGCATATACGATGAGCTTTACCATCGCACTACGCGACTCTGGTTTTCACTGATACCGCAAATGGATCAGTCCGTCGAGTTTAATATGGTTGTCGAAGATGTTAACCAAACCCTCAGTGCGTTACGACGTGGCGATGTCGCAGCCGTTGGATTTATCACTCGAAATTCTATTTCTACCGGGTTGTTTCGTCTAGATGCGCTTCTTCAAGATATTGATACAGATATTGCAAAGAGTGGGTCTGACTGATTATTAAGGGGCTCAAAGACAGGCTCCAAATGAATTTAACTTTACTTGGTTTGATGATCAAAAAGAGAAGTGCCTTTGGGTGCTATGGGAAAGGTTGACGACATAGGAACCATCACTGATTACAAAGCATCTAGTTCTAAATATGTACAAACAATAGGCTATCCAATACGATTTCCCCACCTGAAAATGCGAGAGCATCTGTGATGACTGTTTCGAAAAATAATCGACCAGACCGAGTAACTCTGGCCATCACGTTAATAGTGGTCTCGGTGTTTTTGATGTCGATCCAGGAAGCGCTGTTTAAGCTGTTTAGCGCTGACCTGTCGTTGTGGCAAATTTTTACACTGCGTGGCATTCTCGCTTTGCCGTTACTCTTCGTTATTTTTGTAGTGCAAGGGCATCGTCGTAGTGTGTGGCGAGAGGCGTTGTCAAAATGGCCTTTGCTAAGATCGTTGTTTATGACATTGATGTTTGTTGCGATGTATTCGGCTATTCCTTTTTTGAATCTTTCAACTGTTGCGGCAGGTATTTACACCGCTCCAGTATTCGTAACATTGATGTCGGCATACATCATCGGTGAGCCTGTGGGGGCTCGGGGTTGGGTTGCCATTGCGATGGGTTTTTGTGGCGTTCTTGTTATTCTAGAGCCAGGTGCAGATGCCTTTTCGTTCTGGGCGATTCTACCGGTATTGGGCGGATTTATGTATGCACTGTCTAATGTCACAACTCGTAGCAAGTGTCAGGGAATGTCACCGGCAGCGTTGGCTTTATCACTTAATCTGACGGTGCTTCTGGCGGGGGCAGTGATTAGTTGCCTACTGATATTTTGGCAGCCAGCGAGTGAGTTGACTAATCCTTATCCTTTTTTGTTCGCTAACTGGTCTGTTATCAGCCCATCGGAATGGGGCGTAATACTGCTACTGGCAGGGTTCACAGTTGCTTTAGGGATGATGGTTGCAGCTGCTTATCAATCGGCCCCACCTTCTACAGTGGCTACCTTCGATTACAGCTATCTTATTTTCATGGTGTTATGGGATATTTTGTTTTTCTCAGTCGCGTTAGATGGCAAAACAGCTATTGGCATTCTATTAATAATGTCAGCAGGCTTATTGGTAATGCGTCGAGGTAGGTGACATAGCAATGGTTAAATATTATTTTGTCGTTTGGTTTGTGAGGTAGTTACTCAAATAGGTCAGAATGCCATGTAAATGAAGACGACGGATTTGGCCAACACCTTTCAGATCATTCATTTTAACGGCTTCAATCATAGACGCGATTTCTTCTTCCTGAAAACCCACCAGCTCTTTCCACTTCAGATGTGGCAAAAAAGTGAACCAAATACGCGATACGCGATAATAAAGTATGTCGGTAATTTCGCGCAGTGGTGTGCTGCCAATCATCGTTAGAATCACGTCTTCCAGGCTATTACAGAGACGTGCGTAGGCTTCGTAATCCTGTTGTTTCTTTAAAGCTTTGGCATCCTTTAGCAATTGTCGCAATGTGTCCAATTGTGATTTGGTGAACTCCGTGGGTGATAGCTCACCCATGAGTTCGGCAAGGTGCATCCGCAGGTCATAAATCTCTTTCAAGGTTTTCAGGTCGATGTCTTTTACGATGGTACCGATGCCATTGCGCACTTCCGTGAGACCCTCGTGATGCAGTCTTTGCAATACACGGCGTATTGGGGTTCGGCTCACTTCAAATTCACGGGCTAGTTCGGTTTCGCTCAGTACAGTGCCTGGCGTGTACTTAAGTAGTGAAATTCTCTCGCGTATCTCTTTGTATATCCGCAGGTGTCGCGTTTCGGTGCTTTCAATATTCGCCGTGGATTTGGTTTTTTTTGCGCTTTTCGACACCGATATATTCCTTACTACCTAAATAAAGTTGACAGCATTGTAACATGGTTTACTATCATGCTAAAAACCACCTGTGTACAGGTAGTGGTTTGTCTGAACTGGAGGGTAATTAACATGCATCCTAAAGATGTTTTAAATCGGCAAGCGATAACGCTTAATCAGTCGCAGCGGGCGCTTTACTTCGAGCAAGGCTATCTAGCCCTGCCTGAGTTTATTGGTCATTCTCAGATCGACTCGTTACGTGAGGCCATGAATCGAGTGATTGATCTAAGCCGTGAAGTGTCATCGTCAAATCAGCAGTTTGATCTTGAACATGGGCATAGTAGTAAAACACCTCGTCTGCGCCGAGTAGCATTTGTCGATGACCTTGATGAGCAATTGTGGTCACTTTGCGCCAACTCGGTGATAACCGACATTGCGGTTGATATCCTTGGCCCTGACATTCGATTTCGGGACTTATTTATTAATTTCAAATGGGCCGGTGGTGGCGCTGGTGTGAAGTGGCATCAGGACATTGCCTTTTATCCGCATACCAATGTAGGGACCTGCCAGTTTTTACTGGCGCTGGAAGATGTCGAATCGGCGCAAGGGCCATTGCAGGTTATTCCTCGCAGTCATAAAGGGCCCATCTATCGTCACTATGATGACAATAACGATTGGACAAAGGACGATTGGACAAAGGACGAATGGACGGGCGCTATAACAGATACAGATCTCGCAACCGCAGGGATTGATAAAGCGATTGAGTTAACAGGGAAGGCGGGCACACTATCGGTTCACCATAGTTGTACGATACATGGCTCGGCGCAAAACATGAGTGCGCAAGGGCGCCCCATGTTAGTCATCACCTATAGCGCTGCCGATGCTATTCCCTATACCACACCACCCTATCCAAGTTCGCATTATGGTGCTTTGGTTCGTGGCAACCAGCCGCGCTATGCGCATCACGAGGAATTGAACATGCCTTTACCGCCGGACTGGTCGGGTGGATATACCTCGATATTCACCCATCAAGACGGTTTGAAAAATGAGTAAGCCCATAAACATATAAATATATAACCTGTCACCCATAAACCTATAACCATTAACGAGAAAACAACCATGCCAGCCGCCTTTAACAAAGCAGAATACGAACAACGGTTACAAATCGTTCGCGCCAGTATGGTACAGCGAAATCTGGATGCCTTGCTGATTGGCGACCCTGCCAACATGAACTGGTTAACCGGTTTTGATGCCTGGTCTTTCTATGTGCCGCAGGTGATGTTGGTGCAGCACGATCATGATCCAATCTGGATGGGGCGGAAAATGGATGCCGGGGCAGTGTCCCTCACCACCTATCTGGGAGCGCAATCGGTTAAACCCTATGAAGAAGATGTTGTTCAACGTGCGGGCACACATCCGATGGAGATCGTCGCTGGATATCTACGCGACCTATCACTAAACGGAAAACGTATTGGCTATGAAAGTGATACCTATTTTTTCTCACCAAAATCGCTTCACTGCCTTCAAACAGGCGTACCCAACTCGCACTGGATAGACGCTGACTTATTGGTGAACTGGTGCCGAGTGATTAAAAGTGATGCCGAAATTGAGACCATGCGACAAGCGTCTCGTTTGGTAGAAGGCGCTATGACCGTCGCCTATGAAACCATAGCGCCAGGTGTTCGGCAATGTGATTTGATGGCGAAAATCGTAGCAGCACAGGTCGGCGGAAACGACCAATTTGGAGGCGACTTAACAGCACTGTCCCCATTAATACTAGCCGGTGAGGCCGCGACCACTGCGCATCCCATGTGGACGGATGAGAAATTTGTAGATGGTCAAACCGTCGCATTAGAATTAGGCGGCACACGCAAGCGCTACAACGCGGGACTAGCGCGAACGGTGCAACTCGGTAAAGGCCCGCAAACCGTTTTCGATACCGCCGACGCCGTACAGGAGGGGTTAAACGCTGTTCTCGACACAATCAAACCAGGGGTACTGGCAGGGGACGTACATCAGGCATGGCAAACAGTTTTAAACAAACACGGTTTAGTGAAAGAAAGCCGAATCGGCTATAGCATCGGTGTTGGCTATTCACCCGATTGGGGCGAGCATACTGTTAGCCTACGCGCCGGAGAAAAAACAATCATAGAGCAGAATATGGTATTGCACGTCATGCTCGGCATGTGGCTCGACGACTGGGGAATGGAAATGAGCGAAACTGTAGCCGTTACCGCTTCAGGCGTAGAGTGTCTAACGCAGTTTCCACGAGACGTTCATGTAGTCGATTAGTTTTCAGATGGTAGAACTGTGATGAATAAAACAGACTTTGGTGCGATCCAGTCATTTCAACTCGATACCAATAACAGCGTCCCAATCGCAGCAATTAAAGCGCTCCATCAGGATGGCGTTGTTTGCATTCGGCAGGCATTCAGTTCCGAATGGTTAAATGTTATCGAAGCCGGTATTGGGTTAGCGTTAAGCGGTGGGAGTACCGACCTTGATATCGTCAAACGCAAAGATGATACGGGGTCGTTTTCAGTTAGCTCTGGTGCTTGGCGGCAGGTTGAGGAATTTCGTCACTTTATATTCGATTCACACATCGGTGATATTGCGCTAGCCCTACTTGAGACAAAACAACTGGCGTTATTTTATGACTTTCTGCTCATTAAAGAAGCCTTGAGTAATAATGCTGCAACCCCATGGCATCAGGATCATTCATACTATCCGCTCGATGGCACAAAGCTAATCAACAGTTGGCTCGCGTTGGATGATATTCCAATTGAATCTTCACTCAGATTTATGCAGGCATCCCACCAATCAGGCGAACTCTATCGAGCCGTTGATTTCGATAATCCGGAAACCGAATACCGACATGCCAGAAACGAATTGCCGCCACCGCCGAGTGAGCAAGCCAATTTCCCAAGCACGATACTTTCAAATGCAACCCAAGCTGGGGACATGTTGATCTGGAAATCCTATACTTTGCACAGCGCGCCAGGCAATCAACACAACCGTCGCCGCGCTGCATTCTCAGTTAATTGGATAGGCGACGACATTGTCTATAATGGTCAGCCATCACTCGAAACCTATCGTCATGCAAGTCAGGTTATCGGCCAACCCATTATTTGCGGCAAGTTTCCAGTGGTTCGTGGTGCTTGACTCACGCGCTTGAATTTGTGTTTGGCTCGTAGCCCTGAGTCTCACTCTGCACGAGTTTCGATGATTGATGGTCGGCACCAAAAAGCTGCTCGAAACGCCTTTGTCGTTGCAACTGCACCCAATGATTTACATCCCATATATCAGCTAAAGGTTGCTGAGAGCCTGGCACACACATTTGATAAGTTGGCGGCCCATGCTCGGCAATCATGGTCGTATATTCGTAGCCGCGCGCGAGCTGGCTTTGCCAAATCGTATCCCACCAACGCTCCATGCCTTCCGTGTAGTGGATCCACTCAGGCGAGCGAGGGTCAGGTACTTGAGGGCCGTGGTCGTAACCCACTCGGCATTGCGTGTGAACCACATTCGGCGCGAGGAAATCTATCACCTGGTTTAGCACTGGGTCTGAAGTATCCACTTCTGCGACGCAAAGTAGATGCGAGTAATCAGCGCAGAGACCAATTTGGGCGCGAATATCTGGGTACTTAAGGAAAAAATCTCGAATCGCCCACGGCGAGTGTAAAAAGCGCTTTCGATGAGTCTCGTGGGCAACCACGAAGCCATGCTGCTTCTCCCACGGCAAAATATCGCGAAAGTAGCGGGCGGCTATAGCCCATGGAAAGTTGTCTCTTAGATCATGCGCGACTACAAGGGTAAGTAAACCGCCCTCCCGCCGATCACCGAAAATCTGGTAGCACGCCGCTGCTTCTTCTTTAAAGCAGGTCACATGTCTCTCTAGTATTTGCAGGAGTGCATCTGGTTGCTCTTCCTCAAGTGACTCGTAGCTTCCTTCATAATGACCTTTTGCATTTTTTGCTTCGTGTCGCTCGGTGCGTTGCACTAACGCAGCCGCCATCTCGACTGCCGTAATAGGGGGTGTGAAGCCCTGATGTGTGCCACCCCACCATTCTAATTCTGGACTGCCCGCATTGAACGTACTGTCTGTATAGATGCTCAGCGTAAGATGCATGTCGTATTGCGTCAACAATGACTTCAGCCGCTCTGGCCCGAGAAATAGTGCCAGCTTAAACGGCATCTCAACTCCATCGTATCCGAGCGAGGCAAGGTGCGGCAGTAGGGTGTCAATGTCGTGATGTGGGCTTCCGGCGAGCAGACCGTCGAAGATGTCGATGTTGCCCCAAAGCGTTCGGTATTGTTCAAGTTTCATCTGTGTATCCTAATTGATTCCTGTCATGCTGGCGAAGTGTGGTATCCATTTTAAAGCCCATAGTAGCTTCACAATAGATTGCGATACTCACCACAATGACGATATATCTAGCCCGTACAACTATAGTTTAACGGCATTGCCGGTAGGCCCTAATAAAGTAAGTGTCCTGCATCCTACGGAGATATCATCTACTTTTAAAGAAGCGTTAAAAATAATTATTCATAGCGTCATCAGTTTTTAGCAACTCTACAATACTCGCCAGTTTTTTGTTACCAGGCTTCGCAACAACATAATAGTCCGCTTGCGATCGAGTAATTTTGGGGCCTATTGAAACCAGCTCTCCTCGTTCAATAGCTGAACCCATCAAATGCTGAAACTCCAATGTGATACCTTTACCTTGTTTGGCAGCATCAATCACCAACAGGTAGCTTTCGAATAACTGAGCTGAGCTTGCCGATTCTAGCGAGTTTCCAGTTCGAGATAACGATAACCAGGACAGCCATGAAATCCACCCTGGGTTTGGCCTGTCGAGTTCTATCAGCCAATCGCCTTGCCAGTGACTGTGCTCAGTTATTTTGTGTTGCTCGATAAACTTAGGCGACGCAATGGGAAATACGGATTCGGTGAATAATAAATGAGATTCCAGCCGATCCCAGTCGCCCTTACCAAAACGGAATGAGAAGCCGACATCAGGCTGGTCTAGGAGTCTGTTGGACTTAGGGTGAATCTACTGCGGAAAAGCCATTTTGGCCAGGTTTCCCAAAAAAAGTAACTTAGACACCCATACTTTTGAAATTTCTAGGACAATAAAGTGACGCTCCTCATTATTATTTGTTCATTTAATTAGCAGGTCTACCGAGTGGTAGATATTCCAACATACGGACAATCTGTTTTTCTAATATCTTTATAAATCAATCAGAACCACAGAATAAAACTTTTTCAAAAAAATTAAAGAATGCCTGTCTTTCATCCGGTGTTAACACGCCTAATAATTTTTATTGCCAGTTTTTCATTCAGCCATTGCCGAAGTTGCTGTTGCATAGTCGTTATATTGTTAAATCTAAGTAGGTCTAACAAACCACAGGCGTCATCAGTCGTAACTAACTGGCCAATACTGCTAATAAGACAAATAGACAGTAGTTGTAATCTCCGGCTGAATCACTGTTGTTGAGGTTTTGTGGGGAGGGGCTGCGCTTTGCCTATATGGATGTTGCGGTGCGGCGTTCCGATAAGGGGCGAGAAGCATATGTCCATGGATGGACGGTATTAGAACAACGCAGGAGCAGTTGTCGAGGATGCGGTAAGCTTTTTCGGCCTACGCAGCTAAGTTTATGATTTCACTATTACTGGACCCTGTATTATTTTTTATAATGAGGATAAAGCACGAAAGGCCGTCTTTCGTGCAGTCATATTCTTATCGCCTATCCCATGCCGGGCTTCCAAATTCCAACCTCTGCCTGCGGCGGCGGTGAATTTACTTGTTGAGCA
>JBNMQI010000038.1:0-15596 GCA_051277905.1 Gammaproteobacteria bacterium
TTGCTGCATACCGCCTGACAACTGATGAGGGTACTGTTCGCCTTGTCCCTGAAGTCCTACACGGTCAAGCCATCTTCCCGCCTCACCCGCATATTGACGCTCGCTCTGTCCCTCAATGGTAGGCGCGAGGCCAGCGTTTTGTAACACGGTCCTATGTGGCAACAGCGCAAACTTCTGGAACACCATCGACATTTTATGTTGCCGTAGGTGCCGTAGTTGTTTTTCGTTATATTCTAAAATATTGTCACCATCGACCCATACTTCACCCGCTGTCGGTTCGATTAAACGGTTAAGGTGCCGAATAAGCGTCGATTTACCCGAACCAGACAACCCCATAATAACCGTAGTCATACCGGTCGGCACATCGATATTAATATCGTTTAGGCCAAGCACATGATTATGCTCTTCCAACAGCTCAATCTTGCCCATGCCTTCTTTTACTTGTTGCAGGGCCGGCTTAGGGTTACCTCCAAAAATCTTATAGAGACTTCGGATCGAGATCTTGATTTCTGTTTCATTCATATCCATTACCCCTTATCTCGACTCGCTTACATTGATGCGAGCCAGTGCCGCCTTAGTCACGCGGTCAAGAATGATCGCAAGAAGAACAATACCCAGACCGGAGAGCAGGCCAACGCCAAGCTCCAGCGATCGAATACCGCGTAGCACCAGCACACCCAAACCGGGGGCCGACACCAACGAGGCGATGACGACCATCGCGAGGCTCATCATAATCGTCTGATTAACTCCCGCCATGATGTTTGGCAGCGCTAACGGGATCTGCACTTTGAATAACTTTTGACGCTTAGTCATGCCGAAGGCATCTGCCGCTTCGGTCACGTCTGGGTCCACTAGACGGATACCCAAATCGGTTAGGCGGATCACCGGCACTATGGCATAGAGGATGATGGCGATACCGTAGAGCTTTGGTTCAGTTACTGAGAACAGGAAAATCAACGGTATCAGATATACAAAAGGCGGCAGGGTCTGGAGCATATCCAGAACCGGAATCATGAAGCGCTGTAGGCGATTGCTCCGCGACATGCCAACACCAATGGGAACGCCTAACAACACACATGTCAACGCACAGACAAAGATGATTGCGAGGGTTTGCATCGTGTAGCTATAATAATCAACAAAGCCGAGGAACCCGAAACAGATAGCAACCAACCCGACCAGTTTCATTTTCCGGCCCACCACCCAGGCAATGAGCATCAACAACGGGATCATGATGAACCATGGCACCGCTTGCATCACCCAAAGCGCTTCGTTCAGCGCCCAGCTCAGAGGTTGAGTCAACGGGTCAACAACTGCTTTCAGGCTATCCTTAATTGAGAGGAACCCTTCTTCCAGGCCGGAAGTCAGCTCACGCGATTGTGGAAATGATAGACACGCTTCGTGCAGCGCATCCATCGATGGAAAAGGCGTCTCCCATGCAGACTTGTCGACGTCCCCACCCGATGTTTCCGCCAGTAGTTGCGCCATAGAGGTCATGCCTCCGCCATCATCATCGCTGTTGCCGCACCAATCGCGCAGGCCAAACCCATCGAAAATAAAATCGTAAGTCGCCATTCATGCCTCATCAAGGCCTATTCTTTAGGCCATTTTATCAATCGACTTTAAACAACGACAGGGCCGGCTCATATGAGCCTAGTCCTGTCTTTTGGTATGCCTTTGTGCCGTTACACCCTTACTGTGTAATCCGGCAGGCTAGACAGAGTGGCGCCGTAAGCGCCACACAGGTCCACTTACTTCAGCAGTGCGGACAGCTTTTCCGTCGCCGCATCATTAATCCAACCTCTCCACTCGTCTGGGTTGTTCTTGAGGAAATACACAGCCGCTTCCTCATTGGATGCGTTGTTATCTTCCTTCCAGGCCAGAAGTTGACTCATTGTGACCGTCTTGAAGGTCACTTTGCTCATCAGTTCGGCAATATCAGGATTTGCTTCCATGAAGTCCTTGGTCACAACCGTCACTACGGGCGCTGATGGGAACGCCGAAGCCTTTGGGTTTGGCGCATTGGCGTTTTGGTTCGCTTGGTGGATCTCTTCGCTATACTCACCAAGGTCGATACTGGTCATAGCAAACTTGCCCATTGGTGTCGTTGGACCCCAATAGTAACCGAACCAGGGCTCTTCCCTCTGGTAAGCCGCTGCCATCGAGGTTGCTAACGTTTCGCCAGAACCATGATTAAAAACTTTAATGCCACTATCCTCAAGGTCGAACGCACGGATCAGGTTGTCGTTAACTATGCGGCAGCCCCAACCGTCGGGACAGTTGTTGAACATTCCGCCAACTAATTCCGGATTGGCCATCACACCCTCGATTGTCGCAAGCTCTGGATGCGCTTCAACCAGATAAGTTGGTAACCACCAACCTTCGACGCCACCAGGATCAAGCACGCTAGTTAGCTCTACGATGTTGCCACCAGCTTTCAGCTTTTGGTATGCATCGCCTGCGGAGTTGATCCACAGCTCGGTCACAATGTCGGGCTCGTTGTTTTCAGCCAGAGAGGTCATCGCCGGTGTAGTGTCTGATGGCACTGCTGTTACGTCGCAGCCATAGCCCTGTTCCATCAGGAATTTTGATACTTGGGTAACGATAGCTGCTGAATCCCAGTTCATCTGAGTGATCGTAACTTCGCCGCACTCGTCTTGTGCCAAAGCTGCAGTGGGGGCCGCGAGGGCCATAAGTGCTGCGAGTGCCGCACCGAAAATATAGCATTTCATATTAATTGTCCTCAATTTGTGTTGATTTGTCGGGTAATAACGATTCGTTATCACACCCTAAAAAGCACGTCAACGCCGCAGTCGCCATCCCAACAGCCTGTCCATTGTCTTTTTAAAAGATCGTGAAGGGTTGGTTTAGGGCATTTCCATATTGCTTAAAAACAGTCTATAGTAAAGCTATTGGAATGCAAATTGCATTAGTAAATAGGGCCACATACAAAAGCATTATCGGAAATTAAAGGGGTCATATTAAAATATGAAATTAAAGGCTTAGTGAAGCAAGCTTTTATTTGAATTTTTATTACTTCATTGCCTTTAAGCGTTATTGGATTCAACCGACTATTTGTCTGAGATACCATCAAATAATGGTAATATATTATTACTTTTTATACCTTCCCTGCGATTCTTAACGAGTTGTTAAAAATACGGAATACTTCATCGCCTCTTTTTTTTCAAAATTTTATCTGCCTTTTCATCGCTTTTTTTATATCGTTGGGGTTGGCAGTTATTTGAGTATTAGCTCTAATCGAGTGTTTTAAACGCCTATTTTTAACACCTGTCACCCCTGTTGTGAGTATCACTGAGGTGTCGAATATATTTTCTCCGAGTCGCACTAAAATGCCTTCGACCATAAGTTTGTGCGTGGACTGTTCCTAGAATTGACCTAACACTTAGGACTCAATGATAATTTGATGGCTCTCGTCGGAGGGAATGACGTAGGCCATACCTTACATCTTGCCTTTTGAGATGGTCATTTATTATCGGTAATGTTGCTATTAATTCAACGGCTAATTAATTTATTGATGGGTACTAATTAACTTGTTGTTTCGCAAGTTTTCGAGCAAGCGTTCGGCGATGCATGCCCAGCCTTCTAGCTGTCTCTGAAATATTGAAACCGGTTTCAGCGAGCGTTTCGTGAATACGCTCCCACTCAAGAGTCTTAATTGAGGTAGCGCGGCCACGAATCTTTACTGCCACGTTGCCTTCAGCACTATTAAATGCAGCTTCAATATCATCGGTATTTGAAGGTTTCGCAAGGTAGTAGCATGCGCCAAGCTTTATTGCTTCAACTGCCGTTGCAATACTCGCGTAGCCCGTCAGCACCACAATGAGCATATCAGGGTCGCGTTTGTGTAAGGCCTGGACACAGGCAAGACCGGAGGCCTCACCATCTAATTTAAGATCCACCACGGCATAGCCTGGTGAATGATTATTTAAAATAATCTGCGCGCCTTCTAAACTATTGGTACTGAGTACCGTGTAGTTACGACGCTCAAATGACCGCCCAAGTGTTCTCGCAAATGCGGCGTCGTCTTCGATGAGTATAAGGGTTCTAGGAATACTATTTCCGTCATCGATCATAACTTTAAGCCTCTGTTTAGGCGGAGTGCATTGAGTGGTAAGCAAAGGTTTATTTCAGCACCTCCTTTCTGGCGATTCCGTGCCTCTACCTCGCCACCCAAAATACGCGCGACATTGAAAACAAAAAACAAGCCCAGACCGCTGCCAGAACGACCCTTAGTTGATTGGTAGGGTTGTCCAAGGCGATCTAAAATTTCGCTGGAGAAACCCGGGCCTCGATCAACGATTCTAATAAGTAGCCTATCGTTTTCGCGTAAAACTTCAAGACCCACCCACTCTGGAGAGGCTTCTAGTGCGTTATCCATAAGATTGCAGATTGTTTGTTTTAATACGGTATCTGACGCGATATTGATGTCTTCGCCAACTAAATTTTGAAAGCTAAATTCACCAACTTTGCGTGTTCTTTTCCAATCATAGATCAGTTCGTCAAAAAAATTACATACCGTGGTCTCACCAGAGGACTCGCCTCGGGTTTCACCGGCAGACATAAGTATGCCGCTAACAATTGTCTTGCAGCGTTGAATTTGGGTTTGCATTTCGGTAACTTCTTCACCAAGATCTGGATCTGATTTAATAAAGGGCATGCGCTGCCAATCACCAAGAATAACCGCAATAGTAGACAGCGGTGTGCCTAATTCGTGCGCTGCGCCTGACGCTAACAAGCCCATCCGAAGAATATGACCTTCCTCTGCGGCGTGCTGACGTAATTCCGCTAGACGAGCATCATGTGCGCGGTGAGTGCTGTTTATACGATTGATAAAAATGACCAGTAAAGAGGCATTAAGAAGCAAACAGATTAAAATACCTTCAACATAGTAACTGCGCATGCCGAGGTCATAATCTAAGGCTAACTCAAGTGGCAGAGCTTTCTCTGCCAGCCAGAGAAAACAGAGTGTTGCTACGCCGAGTAGCGCCCATGCATAAGATGGCGCCAAAAGTACTGCCGCAAGGCCAACCTGTAACAAATAAAGGAAAACAAAAGGGTTGGTAGCACCACCACTGAGATACAACTGAATAGTCAGGATAGCCATATCAACCAGCAGGCCCATAAATAGCTCTGCGGTACGTACTCGATGTTTAAACCGCAGAGCGAGCTCGTTAAGCGCATTAAACGCGGCGAGTCCAGCCAGCACGCTTAACATTACTTGCATGGGCAGTTCTACGCCAAAGCCATAGCGGGTAACGACAATAGTCAGCAATTGACCAAGTACTGCCAACCAACGAAGTTGCACAAGCTGACGCATATGCTTACCGAGGGTTTCAGTATCATTATAATTACTGGTAACGTAGCTGCGCAGCGGAATATCGTCGGTCATAATTGGTTACGGGTTGTTATCGTTAACTTTAGTGAGTCAACTGATAGTATACCTACCTGTAGCGCTAAGTCTCAGCTGGCTTCAGTTCGATTTTGACCGACGATTTTCTCGAACAATAATAACGCCAGCGCCAATGATCATAATAGCTAAGCCGTACCACGTGACGGCGTAAACCATGTGGCTATTATAAAAACTAATTCTGGTAAGCCCACCGACAGGAACCTGCGCAATTTTCGCGGGCAAAAGTGTCTGTTCGAGAACTTTTTTTTCTGCATCAATAAAGTAGGGTGCAGCGATTAGCTTCTGGTGAGTAGCAATTGCAGTCACATCGCGCGAATACCAGCGATCCAAAGCAGGCTCATTGGTTCTTAAAACACTGCCTTCAGGTTCGGTCATTCGCAACAACCCCACCACCTGCTGTAAACCGGTTAGCGGTGGCGCAGGCTGAACACCTTGGCTGATAAATCCCCGATTGACTAAAACAATGCTCTCATCGACGCGCTGAAAAGGTGTGAGTACCCAGTAACCACTGCCTAGTTCAGTTGCCGCGACGACCAAGGTGTCTTTGTTATTAAGGAAGTTGCCGTTCACCGAAACCCGCCGATATTCGTCGGCGTCCTTGCTAATAGTTTGCCATTGAGAAACGTTCGGAGCGGGTTCTGATGATGCGTGAACCCTCGCATCAACGCGCTGAATAAGGTCTAGCTTCCAGATTCGACGATCTAGCTGCCAGTTGCCTAACAGAATTAAGCTGACAAAAGAAAATAGCCCAAACATTGCAATAGACCAATTTATTAGCGCGCTGCGTTCATGCATTATTTAATTATCTCACTGCATGGGCAATAGTAGTCAACTGCTACCAGTCATCATACCCGGCATCATATTGACGTTCATGTGATACATCACCCACAAAGAACCAGCCAGAGTAATAAATACTAAAAGCAACGTGAAGAGCAGCGAAAGCATATTCCACCCCCCCTCAGAATGAAAATTCATGTGCAGAAAGTAAATCATATGCACCACAATTTGCACTAAAGCTAAACTGAGTATTATCACGATAGTCATATTCCGTGAATTAAATACATCGGCCATCACTAACCAGAAAGGAATTGCTGTCAAAATGATCGAAGCAATAAAGCCGATCATATAGCCACTAAAGGTACTGTGCGGTCCTGCTTCCTCGTGGTGTTCTTGACTGTGTTGATTGTGCTCACTCATGACAATGACCCCATTAGGTAAACAATGGTAAATACGCCGATCCAAACCACATCAAGGAAATGCCAAAACATGGATAGACAAAATAGACGGCGACGGTTAGCGACGTTAAGTCCGTGCATACGAAGTTGGAACAGCAGTGTCACCAACCAAAGGATACCGAAGAGAACGTGAAGACCGTGAGTGCCTACCAGTGCAAAAAAAGAGGATAAAAAAGCACTAGTTTGTGGTCCCGCGCCCACATGAATAAGATGATAAAATTCATAGAGTTCTAAGGCTAAAAACCCCACCCCTAATACGCCAGTGATGGCCAACCAAAGCATAGTACCCGACAATTTACCCTGCTGCATTTGAAGCATAGCGAAGCCGTAGGTAATCGAAGATACCAATAGGAAACTGGTGTTTAACGCCACTAATGGCAAGTCAAACAGATCAGCGCCAGTCGGCCCACCAGCATAACTTTGGCTTAATACACCGTAGGTTGCGAAGAGCGCAGCAAAGATCAGGCAATCGCTCATCAGGTAGATCCAAAACCCCAACAAAGTACCGTTGGCAACGTGATCTTCTTCGCGCACTAAAAATTCAAAATTAGCCGTCTGTGTTACCGGCACTGCTATTGAGTTTTCCATCTTAAACAAGCACCTCGGTTTGTTTAGCCGCAAATTCCGCTTCGGCCTTCTCTACGTGTTCTACAGGTATGTAATATTCACGGTTATAATTAAACGTATGAATGATGATGGCTATTAACAGGACGACAAAAGTTAGTCCTGCGATTAACCACATATGCCAAATCATTGCAAAGCCAAACACAGCGCTAATACCGGCAAGCACAATGCCCGCTGCGGTGTTCTTGGGCATATGTATGGGCATAAAGCCATCGGTGGGGCGTACAAAACCATTGGCTTTCATATGCCACCACGCATCGATGTCATGTACTCGCGGTGTAAATGCAAAGTTGTATTGAGGCGGTGGTGACGAGGTTGACCACTCTAAGGTACGGCCATTCCATGGATCGCCAGTTTCATCCCGTAGAGCATGGCGATTTTTGTAGCTGACATAAAGTTGGATCATAAAACAAAGAATACCTAGTGCAATTAGCAAGGCGCCACCCAGTGCAACTTGAAACCAAATCTGCAGTGACGGATCGTCAAAACGACTCATACGTCGCGTTACACCCATGAAACCCAGTAGATAGAGCGGCATAAATGCGAGGTAAAAGCCAATAAACCAAAACCAGAATGACGCTTTACCCCAAAACGGATCGAGCTTGAAGCCGGTAGCCTTAGGCCACCAGTAAGTAACTGCAGCGAATGTACCAAAGACCACCCCACCGATAATGACGTTATGGAAGTGAGCAATTAGAAACAGACTGTTATGCAGTACAAAGTCTACCGGTGGTACTGCTAGTAATACGCCAGTCATACCACCGATAATGAATGTAATCATAAAACCGATAGTCCATAACATAGGCACATCAAACTGGATGCGGCCGCGGTACATGGTGAACAACCAGTTAAATAGTTTCGCACCTGTCGGAATTGAGATAATCATGGTGGCGATACCAAAGAAACTGTTCACCGTCGCGCCAGAGCCCATCGTAAAGAAGTGATGTAGCCATACCATATAGGCTAGTACGGTGATTACTACTGTGGCGTAAATCATCGATGTGTAGCCAAACAGTCGCTTACGACTGTAAGTAGCGACTATTTCAGAAAACACACCAAACAGCGGTAGAATTAAGATATAAACCTCTGGGTGACCCCATATCCAAATTAAATTCACATACATCATGGCGTTGCCGCCAAGGTCGTTGGTGAAAAAATTCATGTCTAAGTAACGGTCTAGGGTAAGCATACCCATTACTGCAGTCAAAACCGGGAATGCGGCGACAATCAATATATTGGCACACAGTGAAGTCCAGACAAATACCGGCATTTTCATCATGTTCATACCGGGTGCGCGCATTTTAATGATGGTTACCACTAAGTTAATACCAGACAGCAGAGTACCAACTCCAGCTATCTGCAAAGCCCAGATATAATAATCCACCCCGACCCCAGGGCTTTGTAGTATTCCCGATAAAGGTGGATAGGCGAGCCATCCAGTTTTTGCAAATTGGCCAATAAATAGCGATACCATTACTAGGCCGGCACCGGCAGCAGTCATCCAGAAACTTAAGTTATTTAAAAATGGAAATGCTACGTCGCGGGCACCAATTTGTAGCGGCACTATGTAGTTCATTAGACCGACAACAAAAGGCATTGCCACGAAGAAAATCATGATAACCCCGTGAGCAGTAAAAATTTGGTCGTAATGATCCGGTGGTAAAAAACCTGCAGACTCACCAAAGGCCGTTGCTTGGTGGACGCGCATCAGGATGGCGTCAGAAAATCCGCGCAGCAGCATCACAAAACCCAACAGCATATACATTACGCCTATGCGCTTGTGGTCAATGCTGGTAATCCATTCCGTCCATAAATAGCCCCAAACCTTAAAGTAAGTTAGAGCTGATACTAAAGCGCCACCGCCAAGTACAACCATAGCGAATGTCGCTATCAGGATAGGATCGTGTAAGGGTATAGCGTCCCAACTGAGACGGCCAAATATAAGCTTACCTAAATCAAACTGTTCAGTCATGAAAAGTACCAGTGCCCGTGGGGCATTGTCAGTGAATGGAATGTAAGTGAAATAGTTAAATCAGCTCTGAGAAATGTATTAGTGACCATGGCCAGCCTCACTTTGCGAGTTCGCGCTAGCCGGCACGTTGTGATTACCTTTATGGGGCGTCATCCAGTCCTTCATACACTGTGTGCCGGGTACGACGCAGCGATTGAGAATGGATTCGTAAAGTTCTGGTTCAACTGAACTGTAGTATTGCACAGGGTTGTATTCGCTGGGCTTTGCTAGCTCTTGGTAGACACTACGGCTAAGTACTTCGCCGTCTGCTTTAACCTTAGCCACCCATTGTTCAAAGTTGTCCTCAGGCATACCAAGAAATTTAAAGCGCATACCGTTAAAACCCTTTCCAGAATAATTTGCAGAAAAACCATCATAACTTCCAGGCTCGTTAATAACTGCGTGAAGCTTAGTTTCCATTCCGCCCATCGCATAAATCTGCCCCGCTAGTGCAGGAATAAAAAAAGAATTCATCATCGTAGTAGATGTAATCTTAAATTTGATCGGACGGTCAACTGGCGCTGCTAACTGGTTTACCACTGCAATGCCCTGCTCTGGATAAAAGAATAACCACTTCCAATCCATCGCCACTACTTCTACAACTAGCGTTTCTACGCCCTCAGGAATAGGTCTGTCTTCAGCTATACGATCGAGCGGGCGATAGGGATCAAGTTGATGAGTACTGACCCAAGTCAACGCACCTAAAGCAATAACGATTGCCAACGGCGCAGCCCAAATAAGGAGCTCCAAGCTGGTGGAATGATCCCAATCTGGCTCATAAACGGCCTCTTTGTTGCCAGCACGATAGCGCCAAGCGAACAGTAAAATAAAGAAAATGACTGGAAGAACGATAATCAGCATCAGCCCTGTCGCCCAGACAAGAAGGTTAGCTTGTTGAGCGGCAATATCACCGGAAGGCGACATCACGACCGTATCGCAGCCCGAAAGTATCGCGACTGTAGCCGTTAAAAAAATCTTGCGTAAAGTTCTCTGAATCGACATCGTCACTCGTGAATTCAAGTATAAAAAAGAAAAATAACTTTAAGCTAAATAAGTGAACGATAGAATTGGACAATTTGTCCTATGGCTGGGTCATCTCGATAGGAGTATTCTTGTTGAAATCATAATTTTGGATGACATTTGCTCTATGACTAGTTCCACTAAGTCTGATACAACAAGTGGCTCTTCGGCCATAAAAATGCAACCTACAGCAAAACATTCAGCTGTCGCCCCTGGTGAAATCGCTATCGGCGTTGTTATTGGCCGCGCATCAGAACATTTTGACTTCTTTGTATTTGGTATTGCTTGCGTGCTGGTGTTCCCTGGCGTGTTTTTCCCTTTTGTCAGCACCCTCGATGGCATGCTGTACGGCTTTGCTATTTTTTCTATGGCATTTATCGCCAGGCCTTTTGGAACAGCGTTGTTTATGACAATTCAACGTCATCACGGTCGAAGCGTAAAGCTCACCACCTCGTTGCTTTTACTCGGTACAGCAACAGCAGGTATTGCATTCTTACCAAGCTATGACACCTTGGGCAGCGCTTCAATATTTTTACTTGCCACATTTCGAATTCTACAAGGTATTGCGTTAGGCGGCTCGTGGGATGGATTATCTTCTTTATTGGTACTAAATTCACCAAAATCTAAACGCAGCTGGTACGCAATGATTGGTCAGCTTGGGGCACCAATAGGCTTTCTGATCGCTAATTTGTTATTCCTTTATTTGATCAACAGCGTAAATAGTGAAGATTTTCAAGCATGGGCGTGGCGCTATCCCTTTTTTGTCGCCCTTGCAATTAATGTTGTCGCGCTCTTCGCTCGTCTGCGCTTAGTAATGACTGACGAATATACCCTCGCCTTAGAAGAGAGTGAGTTAGAGCCAATCAGCACTAGTGAAGTACTAGACAAGCAAGGCCCTTATATTTTTTTGGGGGCCTTTGCCGCATTAGCCAGTTACGCACTTTTTCATGTTGTTACCATCTTTCCGCTATCTTGGATTCTGCTTGGCGAATCTCAGCTTATTGGCAATGTGCTTTTTGTTCAGGTCCTCGGTGCCTGTATTTGCATCGCAGCAACTATGCTCTCTGGAGTAGTCGCTGACCGTATTGGCAAGCGCACTACTATTTCAATAATGGCAGTTTTAATTGGAATTTTTGCGCTTTTTGCACCGACGCTCATGGGTGGAACGCCAGTTATGCAGGATGCCTTTATATTGATTGGTTTTGCCCTTTTAGGCGTCTCCTATGGTCAGGCGTCTGGCATAATAACTGAGAATCTTGAACGTCGCTTCCGCTACTCTGGGGCTGCGTTAACTTCAGACTTAGCCTGGTTATTTGGAGCCGCTTTCGCCCCACTGTTTTCGCTAGGCTTGTCGGTACAATTTGGCCTAGTCGCAGTAAGCTGTTATCTGCTGTCTGGTGTATTGTTCACATTATTGGCGCTGAGAATTAGCAAACATTTGGAAACGGCCGATTAATATGCTGCAAATTAAAGTGCCGTCCGCACAAATATAGAAACCCAAAGTCTAGGCCGAAACCCGTAAAGTCTTTGAAGATGTTGCAGACTAGCCGTCTTAAAGACTTAGGTAATAGTAGAGAGGGGAAGTTATTTTGAGTTCGATCTTTAATCGAATAAGTGAATAGTTGTTCTCTTTAACGAGTTAGTTCGTAAAATTTGATCAAAATGACTTTTCCGTAGTAAATTAATTCTAAGCCCGACAGGCTTTTAGGTAAACATTTGAATAAATTAAGTAAAACTAGTCTTTTCTGATCACCCTTTTCCATTTGAACTAAACATAGACGCTCAAGTTTTCAGGCCTAAAATTTGTCCCAGAATCTTCCGCGACCTTCAATAAACCTAGGCTAAGGAAAAATATTTTTTCGGATGTCCATGATATTAATCAGTAATATTGAAATATGATTTAGAAAAACCTGACCCTCTAGTTTTTATAATTTATAAATTATTATCATTCATCAATTTAAACGACTAATTAAAATATCTCTTCTCGGATTAAACTCTACAAAACCCACTTCAATTATTCTCGTAATGCCACAAATATTCTCATCTTGGCATATTGCCATTGTTTGCTTTGATTGATCTAAAGATAGTTCCTTAGAAATAGTACAGTGGGGAAGCCAATTATTTAATAAATATTGTTTTCTTGGTTGATTCTTAGACTGTATTAACTTGGAAACTAATTGATGGCGAATTTTGTTCAACGTTTTGTTTATAATAGGTAACAAAAAGATAAATTGTGATTCGCCAGAATTCGTGCATATTGCTGGGAAATTGACAAAAAAGCTTGAAGTTCCATCATTTAGATATTTTACAATATCGCTGACCTCTGTTTCATCGCATTTATCCATAACAGCTAATGTCAAATGTGGCCTTATTTTTAGCTTACTGTACTTTGAAGGTAAACTTTTATTTTCTAAAACAGACCATAAGTTGAAAATCCTCTGTTCAAATGAAGTGTCAAAATAAAGCTCAATAGAATATGGCATGAAATTATTAATTTTCAGTAATGTGAATTTATCGCCCTAAACACGTGTGCGGCGGAGCCGCATCAATTAGCTTAGCTTGTTATTGGGCTCTTTGTTCAAACTGTTTAATCTCATTTAATAAATTATACATATTATTAAATGTATGATGAGCACCTGCATCTAGAAGTCTTTGCTTACTCATTAATTGGGTATATCCAAACACTACCATGCCTGCGGCTACGCCTCCCTCAACACCTAGAGGACTATCTTCTATTACTAAACATTTTGATGGATTCGATACCTTCATTTTCTCTGCCGCATATAAATACACATCAGGAAACGGTTTGCCGCGCTCAACCTCTGACGTACTATGTAATTTACCTTCAAAAAAAGAAATTAAATTCGTTTTCCCCAAAGTCGTGTTCATCTTTTCGTGGGAACCGCTTGAAGCCACACAAAATTGAATATTAAGTTCTTTTAAAACTGATTCTATCCCAGATACCGCTTCAACTGATTCTGATAAGACCTGATTTATTTCTGTTTTATAACGCAGTTCTAAGTACGCAGGGGGCTCACTACCCAGCATACCTTGAATAATTTCCATGCACTGGCTAGAGGAGCGTCCTACAAATATTTTAAACATGTCGTCTAAACTTAGAGAGAATCCACACTTTTCATTAAGAATTTTAGCAAATACTTCATTTGCTATCCTTTCACTATCTACAAGAACGCCATCGCAATCAAATATAATAAGTTCAAATTTACTCATAAGCACTGAAAAACCTGTAACGCCACAATTTGCAGAAGACACATGATGGGCGGGTTTTGTCCCAGCATTTGGCTTTCTGCAACATTGATTTGTTATAAGGCAAATTACGCACGATAAGGTATCAAAGATTTTTCTACGGTAAACTCATACTCGATGTTCGACGTTTCATGCTGCCAATTACTCTCAATTTGGCTAACAAAGTCTCTCATCGAAATATATGCAAGATCCTGATTTTCCATTGGGCCAATTTCTACCGATTTAATACAATCCAGTGGTAACTCTAAGTCTATATAAGGGATTAAAATTCCCTTTCTTGAGAAGTATTGAGGCTCTATCTCGCCCGATTGCATTATTACTCTCGATTCTCCCTCTTCGATAAATCCGTCGTGTTTAAATCTGGCTGCGTCATATAACAAGCATATCATTGCGTCGAGGCTTTCTGGACCAATACAGCCATCATACTTCTCCATATCTTTTGCAATGACGGTCGCAGCTTTGTTCACTTCTATTTCAGAACGTCGAATTTTCTTATTTAATTCGTAAATGCATTGGGAAAGGTTTTCAACGTTTTCTTGTAGTTGATTCTCATCAAATTCAATTGCATAACTTCCATATGCTCTCCATTGGCTTAACTGATCTCTTACTGAACTTAAGGAGAAAATATACAAAGGCTCTAATTCGATTCCCGGGAACTCTGCATCAGTCAATTGATTTCGTATAGCTTCAAGAGCTTTTACTTCGTATTTTAGTGTTGCCGATAATCGATTAAGTATAGTTTCATCTATTGTTGTCAGGCCTTCGCGAAGTTCTTCTGTGTCGTTTAGAAACCTAATATCTGTCAATCTGATAGTTCTATTTGTAAGAATCGAGTGAACCGCATCCAAATTTGTGTAGTGATACAAGGACATTCAAATTTTCTCTGCTGCCTTATAACGCTTAGTAGACGTCAAATCGACGTATAATTCCGAATAGTTTATGTAAGCTATTGATTTACAGCGAACTGATTGTAAATATACGTCACTTTGATGGGATAATGCATTGACTGTCAAAGATGATCCTTTCATGACATAAGCGCCTAGTCTGATAGAAGTTGTAGGTAGTAAAATTGGTACCAAACATTATAGTGTTAGCACCGAAAAACTGATCATTCACTGAATTAAATCATATCTACATTTTCATTCATGGCAACTGCCGAGGGAACTAGGCATTGAACCTATAGAAAACATTGAATCGAAAGGGCTCGATTTCGATCAATCATCACCCAATATATAGATATTTTTCTGACTTCTGGAAGCTGGATAATCAACCCTGATAAGGGGTTATTTTTTGTTGACTGAACCTAATTAGAACGACTCCTATCGCCTAACAACTCCCCCGTGTTTCAATCCAGTTCAAAACATTCCCAACCACCACAACACTGCCAGATACGATCAGGCTGCCAACTGGCACGATGACCCCGTAAGTCACCAGGCAGGCTGCCAGCATTTCGCTAGAGCCATGGCATGACACACCGACCCCAAATTCTTTTGTAGTTAGAGTTAATTTTTTACTCGACACATGACAGTCATCATTCCGGTATTGATTCTGTGATTCATTTGCAACAAACACGCAGGATGCGACTAGTGTTGTCAGCATTATCATGCATAGTTTCTTTTTCAGGTTCATGTCACTAATCTAATTAATGTTCAACATTTCTTGCCTATTGTTACAACAACTCGATGGCCTCACTTAGTTCGAGCCAGTCGTCTTCAGTTTTCTGGAAATCAATACTGACCTGTTTCTGTTCGGCCAGTACTTTGGTTAGTTCTGCTTTTTGACTGTCCTGATAAATCGATGAGTCGGCCAATTTTAGTTCTAATGCTTTTTTTCGTGTCGACAGCTTTTCCATTGCGGTTTCGAGCTTTTTGACTTGACTGAACTTGCTCTGATGAAGCTTGCGAAAATCGGCTTCCTGCTTTTTTTGTTGTTTGCGTGACGCTGTCCCTTCAACCACGGCCAGTGTACCGGCATCATTGGCCATGCGAGATTTTCGGGTAGCTAGCCAGCG
>JBNMQI010000039.1:0-15513 GCA_051277905.1 Gammaproteobacteria bacterium
CATGTTCGGTCACTTGCTTTACTGCTGCGATCTTGAATTCTTCGTTATATCGTTCACCAGCCATCTCGGCCTCCTCTTTAAATACATTGTAACTTTAAAGAGTGTCTAAGAAACTAGGGGCGATTCAAACACTGGATCAATTCCACCGTCGAAGAGATATCATCGACAAAGTTCACTGGCACCATGATTACCAACACGACCAGTGGTAAGCGCTTTTAATTTAGATTAACCAAGGACATTAACATGCAGATTCAAATTACCGGTTTGTTTGGGCTTATTATTCTGATTGCAGATATTTACGCTTTGATTAACGTCGTGCAGTCACGCCAAACGTCAACGGGCGCTAAGGTAGTATGGATTCTTGCGATTCTATTCTTGCCCGTCGCTGGCTTTGTGGCTTGGTTGCTATTTGGTCCACGCGATAAATAGTTAAAACAAGACACTATCGAATACGCTACAAAAAAGCCCCGCTAAATAGCGGGGCTTTTTATTGCTTCCTAAATCAACTAGACCTCTTCGGTTCCTCGTTTGATGTCGGGCTTAGTCTCAGCCTTAACTTCTGGTTTAGCCTCTTGGGGTTTATCCAATTCAATTTTTGCACTTGGCGCTCGACCCGATTTATCTTCACCAAAATAGATGGTTTGATGAGGGAAAGGTATTTCAATATTACGCTCGTCGAACGCTATCTTCATACGACGATTATATTCACGCATAACATTCCAACGGTCGTGAGATTTCGTTTTAATACGCGCTTTGATCATTACCGCGCTATCGGCAAATTCGTCTAAACCGAAAATCTCCATTGGTTCTAGTATCTTATCCCCATACACCTCGTCGTTGCGTAAATCTTCATCAATTTCTTTTAAACATACCAGTACATCATCAATATTCTCGCGATACGCCACGCCAATATTAAATAACGCAAAACTGAAATCTTTGGTCAGATTTTTAACTACTGAAATGTCACCAAATGGCACGGTAATCACAGCGCCATCCAGATCTCTTATCTGAATTTTTCGCAACGAAATTTTCTCGACCACACCAAAGTGATCACCCAACTGAATGACATCGCCTATTTGTAACAGGTCTTCGAAAATAACTGTAAGCCCGGTCAGAAAGTCTTTCACTAAGGTTTGCGCACCAAAACCTACTGCAATACCTAATACACCCGCGCCGGCAAGCAATGGCATAATGTCGATACCTAACTCAGACAACACCACCATGATCGACAATAAACTGAGGGTAAATAAAAGTATGTTACGAATAATCGGTGTGATGGTTTGAAAGCGGCTACTCGATAAATGGCTATTTTTATGCACAATAAATTCAAGTAGAGCATTTACCCCTTCCCAAATCAGCATAAAAACCAAAGCGACGACAATGAGCATAAAGGCCGATGAGAATACGGATTCAAAGGCTAGAAATTCAGCCGCTTTGGGATAGTAATCAGATAGTACGTTGGTACAGGCATAAAGACTGACAATAGAACCAAATAAATAACCTGCCCAACGTTGCAAAGAGAATAATGTTTGAAAACGATCTCGGCTTAGCTCAAGACGCTTAGCAATTTTTCGCATACGTTTTTCTAAGCGAATGGCCAACATGCCATTTAAAAAGACAAAAATTCCTATAACAAATAAGGCGACCAGTAAAACCAGCAGATCTCCTATCAAAGAATCACTAAACCCATACGAATTCAAAATTCGCATTAACTCATTGGCTAGACCATTACCGGTACTGTCTAAATCAATCAGACCCTCCACTAACGAATCAGTCTTAGCTGGCTCATTTACCTCCAGCAACAGCTTGAGCTTATCTACTAGTGCTCCCCTATCGGCTTCGCTTTCAAGGGTTGAAATTAAATTCTCTATCTTTTGAGTTTCGGTATGGGCCGTTACTTCTTCTGCATGAATATCCGCCACAGGCGGTTCGGCAAAAGCCATACTGGAAAATAAAACGGCACATACAAACCATAAATGTCGCATACTGACTCCATGCGGATGAAATTTAAACATAAGTATATCTGCTAACGCAGTGCAGTTGGGGTCCAATTGCCCGCTGTGTGACGCCACCTTCTGAATGACGTCATACTCTTTAATAGGCGGTGGCCCTAACTGACCTTGAGTTAGCCTACGATTTTCGGTTAAAACGATGACAAACACTCATTCATCCAATTGGAGAGTTCGTATGGCGAGTATCGCCGAATCGGCACATCAAAATATTGAAGTGCGTAAAATGGACTTCGCTTTCGATGCCATCGACAAAATGGATTGGTATCGTAACAACCCCTTTATGACAGCGTTCATGACCGTGCTGTCGGGCACCTTTCCACCGGGCGAGCAAATGTTCATTGAATCGGTGAGAGCCTTCAAAGATAAGGTGACCGATCCCCAATTGCTGCAGGATATTCAAGATTTTACTCGCCAAGAAGCGCACCACACCAATCAGCACAAGCTCGCCAATCTAAAGCTACAATCCTTGGGCTGGAATGCACTAGCCATTGAGAAGCGAGTTGAACGAGCCATTGGGTTTCTAAATAACAAGCGCTCAGCCAGAGAGCGCTTAGCAGCAACCGTATGTCTCGAACATATTACGGCCATCGTGGCAGAGTATGTACTTACCCACCCCGAACAGCTCGCCGATATGCATCCGGCGGTGAAAAATCTACTGATCTGGCACGCCATTGAAGAAATTGAACACAAAGCCGTGGCCTTTGATGTTTACATGAGCACAGGCGGTAGCCGTAAACTCCTGAAAAGGATTATGCGATCTGTCTCCATCCTGTTCCCTATGCTCAGCTTTGCTCGTACCTTCTATTTATTGTTTAACGCCCGCCGCATGCCGAGCTGGGCACACATGAAAGATGCCTATGCAGCGCTGTTCAGCGAAACCGGTTTATTTACCTGTATCAAAGGCCCGTTTAAAGACTTCTACCGCGAAGACTTCCATCCTAATGACCACGATAACCGCGCGCTGGTTGAAAAGTGGAAGACCGAAATTGAGGCTTATAAGGCCTGAGTCTTCCCCAAAAACGAACTAGATAACCCAGAAAGTTGCAGCGTGAGCCGAATAAAGCCTATTATTGGCTCAATAAATGAGCCGAATAAGAAATTTAATCGGCTCACCATTCAAAAGCACCTTCCTTACACCCGTTCGACGCGGTTTAAACAAAGAACAAATCAAAGTGCTCAATCGCCTACTTGATGGCGGCCCTCATGGTTTTGAAGATGGCATCAGCGCTGGGCAATATCAGAAAGTCACCAAGGTAAGTAAAGCAACCGCAACGCGGCATTTGGCGGATTTAGTGGCCAAGGGCTGTGTTGAAAAGATGGCGGGCGGCGGGCGGAGTACGAGGCATAGGGTTATCCGGGACAAACTGTGATAAAAATTTATCTGTTATCGTGCTGAATAAACGCATTTATTGATGAAATAGTCTCTTTGCTATCAAATATCGTGTTGTGATTTTCATTAGTGATGACTTTAAGTAATTTCTGCCCCGAAATATTTTCATACACACTACGAGAATGCGATGCGGGAATATCTAGGTCATTCTCGGCAAGAATCACTAAACTGTTCGCTTCGATTTTTTTCGCAGTTCTCTCTAGATCAAAGCTATCTTTTATAACTATTCTTGGAATTAAAAACCTCTCTGAGGCGATTCTGGATATGCTACTTAAAGGACATAATAAAACCAGTTTATGTACCTCTCTGCGCGTAGCAAGATAACCAGCTATAGAGCTTCCTAAGCTATAGCCAATAACTACTATTTTTGATTTAGGATTCTTTGATCTTACCAAGTCAAAAATTTCAAGCGAATCCTGACACAGAGTCTTCTCACTTGGGTACCCCTCGCTCTGCCCATAACCTCGATAGTTAAACGTAAAAATATCTTGGGCAGGTAAGAATGAAAGCGTTTTCAATATGGTACATGAGTCTTGTGCATTACCACCGAAATAAATTATTTCAATATTCGACGATATTTCAGATTGAGTTGGAATACACCAACCGTAAAGGTTAGTAAAATCACTCGTAGTTAAAACGAGCGACTGATTTTTATATTTTTTATACAGTAAGTAACTTGGATGTGGCGCTCTATAAATTAATTTTCTTTGTGAGAAAAATAAAACCAAATAAGTTACGAAAACAAAAACTACGGCTATTACAATAATATCAATCATTTACTTTATGGACATGACACTTTCGAAATATCTTCACTCGAAGAAGCTACTTTGACAATGCAAATACATGTATTTTCATCCATAACACCGACCACGGCATAATCTCCAGATCTTATTGACTCTAACTCAAGCTTTGGCAAAGTTACTTTGATACTTTTCCCTTCTAACATTTCATCTTTTAAAATTTCACCCGTCAATACCACTGGAGAGGGTATGTTGCTAGCTATCGATGGGGACTTCCCTATTCCAAAAAAACCAGAACTCTTTGACTCTACATTGTTAACTTTTATTAGAAATTTTTGATCCGAAACTCGACCATCAGGCCATTCCCATGTTAACTCTATATTATCTGACATAGCACACGCTCCTATAATTGAAAACAATATCACTAAAACCAATAAACTCACTACTTTATTTATACTACTCCACAACAAGATCATATAGATCCCTACCTTTATTTCTCACACCAATATACCCACTAAATGTTTGACATTTCCCAATGTATTTTTCACTCAGTTGTTTGTAGAGATTATTTGGAGTATCTAACCCAGGGATGCCTTTTGTTAATATTTTTGCATCAATAAAAGCTTCAGAGGCATGCGTGGAACAATTACCACCTAAGATATTGAAAGCACCAGGATTTAACTTCAACTGAGTCCAATATCTCTTAAATAAATCAGCTTGATCCTTCGTCACTTCTAATAGCAAGACAGTGGATTTAATATCATATTTTTTAGCAAGTGCCGCGTCGACATACATTGGACGTATTTTTCTTAAGTCCTCGATGTAGGCAACCATTCCCTTCATATTTAAGCCCTTACTATTCCAAATAGCTGATGGGCCTGCCGCCCACGAATTACTTGAACTACCAAAACTTGGTCCACTAACTCCACTAGACGCATCACCACCATTACCAAAGAAACCTACAGGCTGACCACCTGGAAGTATGCAATCAGCATGCTGTTCCATTTTCCCAGGGTTATGATCATGAGAATGCTTACCTCGGACAATCAAACCTACATGATTTAATTTGAGACTATATACTTGGGACATTCAACACTCCTTGTTTTGATTACATAACCAGTCTACACCCATCGAGCATTCACGCACTAGAGTAAGAACTACATAAGATGAACTGACACTTATTCAGGATGATTATTAGCCTCTATTTGCAATCGCTCGGCCAACCATACCTTAATAATGGATTGACGTGTCACACCAATGCGAGCGGCTTCACGGTCGAGCGAATCAACAATCCACGCCGGGAAATCAACATTAATGCGCTTAGACTCCTTATTCACACGACGTGCCGTCGATAAATCTAAATCAGCGGTGATGTCTTCAATGCCATCATCAAATTTTTGATCAAATTCTTCAGCTTTCATATAGTAATATCACTTTAGATCTGACGCTAATTCAGTTAAATCTAAATAACCGTCCTTTGTCGCTCCTTTCTGACTAGCACAATAATGCATAGCAAGATTTACAGAAAACGGAATTTCCTTCCAAGCGTTCACATCAGCACCCGTAAATTTTCCTGCAGACTTCATAGACATTTCATTGACCGATGTAGTCGGTTCGCTAAAAAAATCTACCATATTATAAAAAATCGAATGGACGGTTATCGTCGATGATAAATTCTCGTAACCATTAAATGATTTCCTATTGTCATATTCTTGATTCCCTAAATGCTCAGCCTTAATAGAGAACTTTACCAATCTCTTACCAATCTCACTCCTACGAGAGAATTCATCTTTGATTTCTGAAATATCGCTTCTCTGACCCCAAGAAGAGCTTGGCTTGTTTTGAAGAATAGAATGGTAAGAATTTTTTTTATGTAAATAAATTGCTGAAATTAAGGCTGATACTAACCAAAAATACTTGTGTACACTTTGACTTTCTGAATCTGGAAAACAAGCCTTCAACTGATCTAACCATTGGCTAGTTGTACGTAAATCAAATTCGAAAAATTCGGCTATCGCGGCTAAATTATTGGCAACAGCCGCAGTATCGCTAACAGTTACTTTGCCATCACATGTAGACAATAAAGTTTGACCTAAACCGGAAGTGCCAAGGAATGCATCTTGAACCAAAATAAATTGTTCTATATTCGGTTTTTTGAGCGTAAAACTACGATTAAAAAAGCGATATAAATAACGCTGGGCATCAAATTCTGCTCCGTAAACAGCTTTAATCGAGTGCTGTAATTGGTCCGTATTCGTCGCGATCACGAAAACTAATCCAGGAATATCGAACAGATGTTTAACGGTTTCTAGTAATTCAATTGCATAGGTAGGTCGGCACCTATCCAGTTCATCAATAAATACAAACATAGGTTTTTTAGGCTTATCAGCACCGTTTGAATTTATCGACGTTTCTAACCACTTGCCAATAGTCTTTTTGAACTCGTCAAGGTCTTCAGATTTCTTATTGTGATCTGACAAGGATGCTTCCATCGCTTTTTCGGCAAAATCATCAAAGTCATCGAGATTGAAACTATCTGCATCGACGCCTGCGTATGTTCGAAATAACCCTTTAATTAATGCAGGAGCAACTTGTTTTAAAAATCGACTACCATTTTTAATAACTTGTTTTGAATAATCAGTGGCGGCCACATTTGGATAGCGTTTTAGTGTTTCTAAAATGCCACTAATAACTGTGAGAAGAGGGTCATCCGAAAAGTCATTCTTCCAAGCGTCAATGTAAACAGTCGGATGATCATTTTCGATAGTATGATGCCAGCGCTTAAGGAAATACGTTTTGCCCGCTCCCCATTCGGCATTTAAGTTCATCACATAGCTTTGTTCAGTGAAGCTTTGCAAATACTCGGTTAGGAATACGGCATATTTTGAGCGATCGAGCCGGTCAACATCGAGAGCTTCCGTCGTCTTTGTAGCAGCAACCTGCTGAGTCCAATCAAAATCCATTTTTTACCTCGAGACCGATATTCTTAATTAACTCAACTATAAAACAAAAAAGCCCCGATTAACGTGAATTAATCGGGGCTTTTTATTCACCAACTCAGATTAGAAATCCAAGTTCGCTACGTTCAACGCATTCGCTTCAATAAAGGCACGACGCGGTTCTACTTCGTCGCCCATGAGCGTGGTAAACATCTTATCGGCACCTACGGCGTCGTCGATGGTTACTTGCAGCATGCGACGTGTTTCTGGGTCCATGGTGGTTTCCCATAGCTGGCTTGGGTTCATTTCGCCCAGTCCTTTATAGCGCTGGATGTTGAAGCCTTTTTTCGCTTCCGACAGTAACCATTGCACGGCGTCCCAGAAGTCGACGATTGGGTGAACACGTTCGCCACGTTGGATGTAAGCCGTTTCATCCAGCGTATCACGCAACATTTCGCTCATAGAGGCGAGTTTGTTGTAACCGCTACCGCCGAAGAAGTCTTTATCCAGCAAGTATTCACGCGCCATACCGTGGGTTATTACTTTAATTTCAACGTTGTAGTTATTGCGTTCACTGTCTTTTAGTACGGCCACTTCGAAGTGGCTACCGCTGCGGCCAGCGTCTGGGAGGACGGCTGAGAGCTTTTCGGTCCAATCCTTAACCATCGCCTCACTTTCAAGGTCTGCAGGGCTTAGGCGCGGAAGAGTGACCATCTGGTGCAGTACTTCGCCTGGCACTAGGTTCGACATACGCTTGACGGTTTCTTGCGCGGCACGATACTGGGCTACGATTTCAGCAAAGGCGATATCAGTAATCGCTGGCGCGTCAGCACTTGGATGCAGCGCTGCTTTTTCCAATGCGATATGAGTTAGGTAACTCTCCATCGCTTCTTCGTCTTTGATGTACTGCTCTTGCTTGCCGCGTTTGATTTTGTACAACGGCGGCTGAGCAATGTAGATGTGCCCGCGTTCGATAATTTCTGGCATTTGACGGAAGAAGAAGGTCAACAGCAACGTACGAATGTGCGCACCGTCGACGTCGGCATCGGTCATGATGATGATGCGGTGGTAACGCAGTTTGTCTGGGTTAAATTCTTCGCGGCCAATACCACAGCCCAATGCGGTAATCAGGGTGCCCACTTCGGCGGATGAAATCATCTTATCGAAGCGTGCTTTTTCAACGTTAAGGATCTTACCTTTTAGCGGTAGAATCGCTTGGTTCCGGCGGTCACGGCCCTGCTTCGCAGAACCGCCCGCAGAGTCCCCTTCCACTAGGTACACTTCAGAAAGGGCTGGGTCTTTTTCTTGGCAATCGGCGAGTTTACCTGGCAAACCGGCGATATCGAGAGCGCCTTTACGGCGGGTCATTTCGCGAGCTTTACGGGCTGCTTCACGCGCACGTGCTGCATCGACCATTTTGCCAACCAATTCTTTGGCTTGTTGCGGGAATTCGAGCAAGTATTCTGAGAACAAACGCCCCATTTCTTGCTCTACCGCTGGCTTCACTTCACTAGATACAAGCTTATCTTTGGTTTGCGAGCTGAACTTAGGATCAGGTACTTTTACCGAGATAATCGCGGTTAAACCTTCACGAGCGTCATCACCTGTCGTTGCCACTTTGTGTTTCTTGGCTAGGCCTTCTTTCTCTATGTAGGTATTCAACGTACGCGTCAACGCAGCACGGAAGCCAGCCAAGTGACTACCACCGTCGCGCTGCGGGATATTGTTGGTATAGCAGTAGATGTTTTCTTGGAAGCCATCATTCCACTGCATCGCTACTTCTACGCCAATGCCATCGTTGGCTTCATCGCGCTGAACGTTGAAGTGAAACACGTCGTTCACAACGGTTTTGCCTTCGTTCAGGTAGTTAACGAAGGACGCCAAACCACCTTGGAATTCGAACAAGTCTTCTTTATCGCTGCGCTCATCTTTCAGGTGAATACGCACACCAGAGTTCAAGAATGACAATTCGCGTAAACGCTTAGCTAGGTAGTCGTAGCTGAATTCAGTTTTGGTGAAGGTTTGCTTCGATGGTAGGAAGGTCACCATAGTACCGTTAGTGGCACTTACACCAACTTCTTTCAACGGGTAATCAGGTACACCATGAGTGTATTCCTGCTCATACAACTTACCGCCGCGACGAATGGTCAGCTTTAGCTTTTCAGACAGTGCGTTAACAACTGAAACACCTACACCGTGCAAACCGCCGGATACTTTATAGGAGTTATCATCGAACTTACCGCCTGCGTGCAGTACGGTTAAGATAACTTCTGCAGCCGATACGCCTTCTTCTTCGTGCAGCTCAGTAGGAATACCACGGCCGTTATCGGATACCGATACTGAGTTATCCGGATGAATCACAACATCAACGGAATCACAGTGACCAGCCAAGGCTTCATCAATGGAGTTATCCACGACCTCGAACACCATGTGATGCAGGCCTGTGCCATCGTCTGTATCGCCAATGTACATCCCTGGTCTTTTACGTACGGCATCCAGCCCTTTTAGGACTTTAATACTCGACGAGTCGTAAATCTGCTCACTCATTCGTGGTGTTCCTCATAATTAATTCGGTGCTCTAGCGTCTTGTCGTATTGCGCTAGATATCTGCCCGCTTGCGCGTGTTCCTACAAAATGGGCTTACGCTTCTTCTGTTAAACGTCCGTGTTCCACGTGGAACACTTTACTGGCAACGGGCTGCCATACATCGGTCAGCTTGTCTTTATCGATGCTGGTAATAAAGACCTGACATTTTAAATCTTCTAGCAGTTTGCATAAAGCAAAACGGTGCTTTTCATCCAATTCTGACGCGAGATCATCCACTAGGTAGATAGTGCGTCGATCACTCTCTTGTTGAAACAATGAACCTTGAGCAATCTTAAGAGCCGCCACCACTGTTTTTTGCTGTCCGCGCGATAAGATCTCGGCGGCCGGTTGCTTATCGCATTTGATGCGCAGCTCAGCTCTGTGTGGCCCTGACTGAGTGTACCCTAAAGCGAGATCTCGTTCTTGCTGACGTGTTAGCACATCACTCAGTTCCGAATCTTTGTCCCATCCCGGAAAATACGCCAAGGTGACGTCTACATCAGGATCAAGAGCGGTAAGAATACGCTCAAATTCGGGTTTAAAACGCTTAAGGTAGTCTCTTCTGTGTTTGTCGATGGTAAGGGCGCTCTCCACAAATCCAGCGTTCCATACGCTCAGCCATTCGCTCTCTTTTTGCTTGAGAACGGCATTGCGTTGTTTCAGCTGTTTGCGAAAGGTCTTCCACTGATCCATGAAGCCGTGTTCCACGTGGAACACTCCCCAATCAATAAACTGTCGCCGTTCTTCTGGAGAGCCAGCCAATAACTTGAATGTATTTGGCTCTATGATCTGAACCGGTAACCAATGTGCCGCTTCGGCCTGAGACGTGAGAACAGAACCATTTTGCTTCAGCAAATGATCCCCTCCCTTTAAGCGCAAACTATCTAGCTCGCACTCGCCGCGATGCAGGTCTTCAACGCTCATGCGCAATTCCATGCGATCAGCATCGTGACTCATAACATGTTTAAGCTGAGAGGTACGAAACGACTTGCCGGCAGCCATCACCGCAATGGCTTCGAGTATGCTCGTCTTGCCAGAACCGTTCTCGCCATAAATGAAATTAACCCCGCTATGCGGGGTTATGGTCAGCGGCTGTAAGTTGCGCACGCCGCTGATTTGAAGTTGCCGAATAGGCATATCAGGAAGTAATACTACAGACGCATCGGCATAACCACATACATGGCATCGCCGCCTTCTGGCTCTTCTAAAAGTGCGCTGCTATTGGCATCGGATAAGGTCAGCTTAACTTGCTGAGTATCTAGCACGCCCATAACATCTTGTAGGTAAGATACGTTGAAGCCCATTTCTAAGGCGTCACCTTTGTATTCTACCGCTACCGATTCTTCGGCTTCTTCTTGCTCTGGGTTGTTAGCAAAAACCTGCAAAACATCCGTTGCTAGCACTAAACGCACACCACGATATTTTTCGTTAGAAAGAATCGCAGTACGGTTAAATACTTGGCGTAATTCCAAACGATCAGCCAACATGACGTTGTTGCCGCCCTTAGGAATAACACGGCCATAATCTGGGAACTTGCCGTCTACCAACTTAGAGGTGAAGGTGAAATTCTCGGTATGGGTACGCAAGTGGTTAGTGCTTAACGAAACGCTAACAGTGGCTTCTGGATCAGTCAGCAACTTAGCCAACTCCAGCACGCCTTTACGCGGCAGAATAATTTGCTGCGCGACTTCTGGGCCGCTAACCGCAACATGGCATGTCGCTAGACGGTGACCATCGGTTGCAACTGCACGCAAACCATTAGCACTCACTTCTATCAACATACCATTTAAGTAGTAACGAACATCTTGCTGTGCCATGGCAAAGCTAGTGCGGTCGATAATACGACGCAGGCTGCCTTGGGCCAGAGTAAACGACTGTTCGCCAGCGATGTTGTCGACATTTGGAAATTCAGTTGCAGGCAAGGTAGACAGCGTAAAACGTGAACGACCAGAGCGTACGTTAACGCGCTGATCATCTTGTTCGACTTCAATCTGTGCGCCATCTGGCAACGAACGGCAAATATCCATCAGCTTTTTAGCAGGCACTGTAATTGCGCCCTCTTCGCCGACTTCATCAAGCGTCACTCGTCCGACCAGTTCAACTTCAAGATCTGTACCCGTCAAAGACAGTTGCTGACCTTCTACTTCCAGCAGTACGTTAGACAGTACTGGTAGCGTCTGACGTTTTTCCACAACGCCTGCCACCAATTGCAAAGGCCGCAGAAGGGCTTCCCTAGAGATAACGAATTTCATGATTCTCCACTCAGATCTAGGTTGTCAGTGATCGCAGTAAGTTCTTATAGTCTTCCCGAACGTCTGCACTGGTTTCCTGTAATTCTTTAATTTTACGGCACGCGTGTAACACTGTGGTGTGATCTCGCCCACCAAACAACTCGCCAATTTCTGGCAAGCTGTGGTTGGTAAGTTCTTTACTCAGTGCCATCGCTACTTGTCTAGGACGAGCGATAGAACGGGTGCGGCGCTTAGATAATAAATCAGACATCTTGATTTTGTAATACTCAGCAACCGTTCGCTGGATATTTTCAACGCTGACCTGTTTGTCTTGTAAAGCGAGCAAATCTTTTAACGATTCTTTAATAAACGGCAGCGTAATTTCACTTCCTGTGAAGTGCGAATTCGCAACCACGCGTTTTAACGCGCCCTCCAGTTCCCGTACGTTGGAACGGATCTTCTGGGCAATAAAGAATGCCGCATCGTCGGGCAGATTAACACCAGTTTGTTCAGCCTTTTTCATCAAAATGGCCACTCGTGTTTCCAGCTCCGGTGGTTCAACAGCAACGGTTAAACCCCAACCGAAACGTGACTTTAAGCGTTCTTCTAATCCATTGATCTCTTTAGGGTAGCGATCACAGGTTAAAATCATTTGCTGACCACCCTCTAACAAAGCGTTAAAGGTATGGAAAAACTCTTCTTGCGAACGTTCTTTGCCCGCAAAAAATTGAATATCGTCAATTAATAAAGCATCTAAACCACGATAAAAGCGCTTAAATTCGTTAATCGCGTTTAGCTGTAATGCTTTTACCATGTCTTGCACAAAGCGTTCTGAATGCACATAAAGTACTTTTGCATTCGGATTTTTACTTTGCAGATGATTACCTACCGCATGCATTAAGTGGGTTTTACCTAAACCAACACCACCATATATAAATAGAGGGTTGTAAGAACCACCGGCATTTTCAGCAATCTGCTTAGCTGCGGCATGCGCTAGCTGGTTTGATTTACCTTCAACAAAGGTTTTAAAGGTAAATGTCGAATTCAAGAAACTCTGATGCTGAATTCCACCTTCAACCTGCACATTACGTTTCGGTTTATTAGAAACCGGAGCCGACGGCATAGGATCAGTATTAAAAGAAGCCTGACCAGGCAAAATGAGATTAGAAGAAGACTGACGTCCAAACTCATTGTTGTTATTAGTAGAAGGTGATTCTTTTAACGGTGAAGATGCAATCGGTGAAAAAGTGCTGGTTGGTTCTTCAGCTTCCACTCGAGGCGCAGCAAAAGCAAACCCTTCAACCGACGACGCCGCAGGCCGTGGTTCTGGTCTTGGCGCAGCCTGAGGACTAAACATAGGGCGCGACTCACCCGCAGTCACATCAACATAAGTGATACGACCGCCGTTAAGTTCGGATAAGATTTCTTGAATACGCTGCAGATACTTGTCTTTAACCCAATCTTTGACAAAGCGGTTAGGGGCGCTCAGAACTAACTGACCGTTTTCCGTACTCGCGATCAAAGGTCTGATCCATGTGTTGTATTGCTGCGCAGGCAACTCATGCTGTAAATGCCCAAGGCAGTCTTGCCACAAACCCGTCACGGTTACCCCTGTTACTAGCGTCATCAAAGATTTCAATCGAGCCAGCCATTCTACCCAAGAGGCGGCGGGTTATCCACAGCTATTACCGCTATTATTAAGAAAGAAATGGCCCTGTGGATAACAGACCTGACAACTGGGGGACGAACTTGGGTACAGAATCGTGAGAATTTCTAGCAAGAATTCACCTTGTGCATAAACTAGCATTCTGTACACCGCTTTTACCCAGCTCGTACATACGTTAAACGCATGTAGTACCGAACTTATCATTCCTGTATCTTATTGATTTATATAGAAAATTATCAGTTATTCACAGAAAAGTAGCTCTATAAGAATAATAAATACAAACTATCTCCTCTTTCTTTAAACATCATTTCATACATATTCTTTAGTAAACAAAATTCAAAATTACGGTCAGCAAAATTGAATAGAAATTAGCCATTGCTATTAGCCTTTGATTTTCATACAATTGCCGCCCTTAAAAATTAGACCCTTTTCACTTAACGGGTGACAGTGTTATGAAACGTACTTTCCAACCAAGCGTATTAAAACGTAAGCGTACTCACGGTTTTCGTGCTCGTATGGCTACTAAAAACGGCCGATTAGTTTTGGCTCGTCGTCGTGCAAAAGGCCGTCATAGCCTGACAGCATAATTGTTCGTTGAATCCCATCGAACGTCTGTGCATGCCGGATTTAGCATTTCGCCGTCAATCGCGATTGTTAAAACCTGCTGAGTTTAAGCGAGTCTTTGACAACACAGCGTTGCGTGGGAGTACGGCTGACCTCTTGGTGTTGGCCGCTCCTAATGAGCAAGATCAGCCACGAATCGGATTCGTGCTGGCGAAAAAACAGATTAAGCGAGCTGTAGACCGTAATCGTGTCAAACGGCTTATCCGCGAGTCATTTCGTGCTCACCAGCACGATATTGCGGCGCTTGATCTGGTTATTCTTGCCCGATCTGGTATTACCGGACTGGACAACCAGCAAATTCGTGAGATGATCGACGCCCTCTGGTTCAGACTGAAGCAACCTCATGGCCGACAAGCAAACGGAAACCGCAACAAGCGGCGTCAAACCGGGCGCTAAGGTCTTGCTGTCTTTGATAGCTGTCTATCGCTACGCCATCAGTCCTCTTTTTCCCAGCCGTTGTCGCTATTATCCTACGTGTTCTTCTTACGCTGCCGAAGCAATTCAGCGGTATGGAGCGCTTCGTGGTGGTATGCTTGCCGCGAAACGGATAGGTCGGTGTCATCCATGGGGTTCCCATGGTGTTGATCCCGTCCCCGATTTACCCACCCATTCACCTACTTGTTGTCAACGGAAACCCTGATCATGGATATCCGCAGATTGGCCATATTTATTGGCCTGGCCGTTAGTACTTACTTTCTGATTTATACCTGGAATCAGGATTATGGACAGAAAAACCTAAATAACGCGCCGATTGCTAGCGCAGAAGTTACACAAGCATCGGATGCTCCACAAACCACGGACGTTAATGAAACACCCGTTGTAGGTACAGGCGATCAACCGATTGTTGATGCACCCGTAACAGATGTTTCTGTATCAGCTGAACCAACCGGTGAGCTGATTACGGTGACTACCGATGTTCTACAAGTCAAAATTGATCCACGCGGTGGTGAAGTAACCGAGGTGTTATTGCCGGCTTACCCACTGTCGATTGATCAACAAGACGTACCCTTCGTATTGCTAGAGAAAAACCAGCGTCGCACTTATGTTGCGCAGAGTGGTTTAGTCGGCAAAGACGGTATTGATAAGGCAGGTCCTGCGTTATATAGCGCTGCCCAAACTACCTATACTTTGTCTGATGATCAGCAAGTGATTACCGTTGTTCTAACTCATGTTAGTGATAAAGCTAAGATTGAGAAGATTTTTACCTTCCGTCGTGGTGATTATCTAATGGATATGAATTACCGCATCACCAACACTTCTGATAGCGAATGGCAGGGTGCATTTTACGCTCAGCTAAAGCGTGATGGTTCGCAAGATCCGTCAAC
>JBNMQI010000040.1:0-15432 GCA_051277905.1 Gammaproteobacteria bacterium
TTGATCGATTTAAAGCAATATGTTGACTACAGTGACCTTGACCTCCGGCTCTACCTTCGTGCCGCTAATCGTCGTCGATCTTTTGAAAGTATTCCACTTAGACTCAATCTGAATGACGAAGAGGTTGCTAGGCTGGCGGTTAATTTATACAAATTCGATGGTGTCGAGATTAATGCTCGACTGACACGCAATTATCCGCAGGGTGATCATGCCGTTCATGTGCTGGGATATGTCGGTCGCATCGATGTTAAAGATCTGGAACTGGTGAACGAAAATAACTATGCGGGTACCAGCCACATAGGAAAGCTGGGGTTAGAAAAATTTTATGAATCTCAACTGCATGGCACGGTTGGAGTGCAGCAGGTAGAGGTCAATTCCAGAGGCAGGACGTTACGTGTCTTAAGTGAGACCGCGCCGTTACCAGGTGATAACCTGTACCTGACCATTGACTCTAAATTACAGAAAGTAGCGGAACAAGCCTTTGGTGATTTAACTGGATCAGTGGTAGCGATTAATCCTCGTAATGGCGAAGTGCTGGCTCTAGTCAGTATGCCTAAATTTGACCCAAATTTATTTGTTAATGGTATTAGTTATAATAATTACGACAAGCTGCGTAATTCAAAGCAGCAACCCATGTTTAACAGAGCGTTATCGGGGCAGTATCCACCTGGTTCGACAACCAAGCCATTTTTTGGGCTTGCGGGGTTAGAAGCAGGAACAATTAATAGTCAGTCTACAATATTTTGCCCTGGATTTTATCGCCTGCCAAACAAAGAGCACAGGTATCGTGACTGGAAGAAACAAGGTCATGGCTATATGAATCTAAAAGGAGCAATAACGCAATCTTGTGATGTGTATTTTTACGACTTATCTTTCCGACTTGGGATCGATAAGATGTCTGCTTTTTTGGATAAATTCGGTTTCGGTAAAAAAACCGGAATCGACAGTACGGGAGAAGTGTCAGGGTTACTACCCTCTCGAGAATGGAAGAGGAAGACTTTAAACCGGCCTTGGTTCCCAGGTGAAACACTGAATACAGGCATTGGACAAGGTACATTTTTGGTGACACCCCTGCAACTGGCCAACTCTACTGGAGCACTGTCCTTAAATGGCTTGCGTTATCGTCCACATCTGGTTAATGCTTTAGAAAATGGCTCTTCGGGTATAAAGGCTGATATTCCCATTGAACAGGTTTCCGAAGGTGGGGTTAGCAAAAAATTGAATTGGGAGCAGGTGCACAAAGATATGGTGAATGTTGTTCATGGTTTACATGGTACAGCGAATCGAATCAACCGAGGTTTAACCTACAGAATAGCGGGTAAAACAGGCACGGCACAAGTTTATGGTATTGCTCAAGATGATGAGTATGATGAAGACACTGTTATTAACAGGCTGCGTGATCATGCCTTGTTTATGAGTTATGCGCCGTCTGAAAACCCACAAATTGCAGTGGCCGTAATTGTCGAAAATGGTGGGCATGGTAGTTCCGTAGCAGCTCCTATCGCAAGAAAAGTACTCGATGCGTATCTTGTTGATATAGATAAATCTGAAAGTGACTTAGGTGACGGTAGCCAACCATGAATAATATGAGTGATACCGGTGATTCTTCACGTCTGCGTCGCCTGCTCGATGCGTTGAATATTGATCCTGTACTATTTACCTTGTTAATGATTCTGTCCGCCTTTGGTATAGTTCTGTTGTATAGTGGAAGTGGTGCAAGCACCGATTTGATTGTGCGCCAACTAACCCGGCTGTCATTAGGATTATTTTTATTCATTCTGGTAGCTAACATACCTTTGCGCGCCCTAAAAAGCTTGTCAGTCTGGCTCTATCTGTTTGGTGTTTTATTGTTATTGGCCGTTATGTTTTTTGGCGAGGTTGGTAAAGGCGCGCAACGCTGGCTTGACCTAGGCATTATTCGGTTTCAACCATCAGAAATGCTAAAACTGGCGGTACCTTTGATGGTTGCATCTTACTTGTCAGATAGAGTTTTACCGATAGGCTTAAAAGACTTATTTGTATCCGTTATTTTAGTGCTTATCCCCGTTATGCTAATCGCTCGCCAACCGGATCTTGGGACGGCAATTCTGGTTGGCAGTGCGGGTGCTTTTGTATTATTTCTGGCAGGTGTTCGTTGGCGAATCATGTTGAGTCTGATGTTTCTTTTTTCACTCATGGCGCCACTATTATGGAAGTTTTCGCTGCACGATTATCAACGCTCACGTATATTGACTATGTTTGACCCTGAGAGTGATCCATTGGGGTCTGGGTATCATATTATTCAGTCTAAAATTGCGATTGGGTCAGGTGGTGTTTATGGTAAAGGTTGGTTAAACGGAACGCAGTCCCAGTTTGACTTTATCCCAGAGCGTTCAACTGATTTTATATTCTCAGTTTTTGGGGAAGAGTTTGGTTTTTTGGGTGGTGTCATTTTAATTCTGCTCTATCTCTCCATAATCTTCCGGGGGTTATATATTGCCGCTCGGTCGAATGATAGTTATGGGCAATTGGTTGCAGGGGCCATTAGTTTAACGTTTTTTGTTTATTTGTTCGTGAATATTGGCATGGTTAGCGGCATGTTACCTGTGGTGGGTGTTCCGTTACCATTGATTAGTTATGGTGGTACGTCGATGGTGACGCTGTTAGTAGGATTTGGGTTGATTATGTCAATTAGGTCGACAAAACGATTCATGGGATAAGACGTCATAAATGCCAATCTAAAAATATCGGTCTTAGATTGGTTTGTAAAATATTTTGACTTAAAAAAGTGAGATACATAATGAGACTATTTTTAATTACGATTGCATTGTTAGTGTCGACTAATGTCTTTGCCGCCAAGGCAGTCCAAGGTGACTATAAAAATCGGCAGGATGTAGACGCCTTCATCGATCGCATGGTGAAAAAAAGTGATTATAGTGAAGAAGCCTTAGTCACCTTATTCTCTTCGGTTAAGAAGCAATCGCATCTATTTGAACGCCTTAATAGACCGGCCGAAAAAGAACTTGAGTGGCATCAATATCGTCGCATCTTTATTAAAGACAGCCGAATCAATCAAGGCATTAAATTTTGGCAGGAGAATCAGCAGTTACTGACAGAAGTCTCGGAAAAAACAGGCGTGCCGGCCGAAATTATGGTTGCGATTATCGGTGTTGAGACCTTTTATGGCACTTACCATGGAAAAGATCCAGTATTCGATAGTCTGGTTACGCTCGCATTTGACTACCCAAAACGTGCCAAATTCTTTACGAGAGAGCTAGAGCAGTTTTTGTTACTCGTTAAAGAACAAAGTCTAGACATCAAAAGTATCATGGGTTCATACGCTGGCGCGATGGGTATGCCGCAGTTTATCTCGTCTAGCTATCGTCATTATGCGGTTGATTTTGATAATGATGGTCAAGTAAATCTATTTGATAGCATGCCTGATATTTTAGGAAGCGTTGCCAACTATTTCGTTAAACACGGGTGGCGTCCGAAAGAACCTATAGCTGGACCATTGCAGTTACAGAAAAAAAATACGGTTGAGAAACTAAAGCCAGGTGTCAAAACAGACCATCAGTGGTCAGATTTTACTAAGCATGGGCTGCAATCTAATACCTCGCTGCCACCTAATACACCTGTGGCATTGATCCAACTAGAGCAAAGTGACCAGACTGAGTACTGGGCAGGCTTTCAAAATTTTTACGTTATTACGCGTTATAACCACAGTGAACTTTATGCGATGGCAGTCTATCAATTGTCTTTACTAATTAAGGATGGGATGTCTCAATAGTGATAAGGGCCGGGCTATTATCATTTGCTATGCTGGCGGTAACGCTCTCAGCCTGTACTTTTGACGTGCCAATCGAAAGCCGTACTAAAACGGTTAATCCGACTATTATCAAAGTTCCACCAGAAATTACTCGCTCCAAATCAGGCAACCCAACTTCTTATGTTGTGTTCGGTAAACGTTATTATGTGATGGATAATGCACATGGATTTGTCGAGCGTGGCGTTGCGTCTTGGTATGGCAAAAAATTCCATGGGCGCAAAACTTCTAGTGGCGAAGTTTATGATATGCATGCGATGACCGCAGCACACAAAAAATTGCCCTTACCGAGCTATGTGCGGGTGGTCAATATAGAAAATGGCCGAAGCATAGTAGTTAAGGTAAACGACCGAGGACCATTCGTAGGCGATAGAATTATTGACTTGTCATTCGCTGCTGCGACTAAGCTTGGCATAATTGAACCCGGTACTGGCGAGGTTGAAATTAGTGTCTTAAACTCGCCTAAAAGTGAAGAACGACCGGTGATAAGAATGATTCCACTGGTTGAAAAAGTCGCAGAGGATGTGCCACTATTTGTTCAAGTGGGTTCATTTGGGGTTGAGCTCAATGCCCAAAACTTGGTGCAGCGCCTACATGACTCAAACGAACCCTCGGCTAAAGTGTACAAACTAACCAACGTGCAAAGGACTTTTTACCGAGTTAGGCTGGGTCCATTATACGATATTGACGAATCTAACTCAGTTGTTCTTAGGCTCCAACAGAAGGGTTTCAAAAAGTCCCGAGTGGTTGTTCACGAGTGAATTCTCCTGAGTGATATACTTGAGTTAATTTAGCGTTGAATACCCCTTGTGACCATATCTTGTGATGGTTACAATTGAATTACCCCCACGGCAGGTACTTTCTATCAAATGAAGACTTTTCTCTTTGCACTATTTTCTGTTATCAACTTAGTGATCAACCCGTTATGGGCTGCAGGAAAGCCGATGCCAGATGTTCCTTCGTTAGAAGCAGATAGCTTTTACCTGGTGGACTTTGATAGTGGTCGAGTATTAGCTGAAAAGAATGCCGATAAAAAAGTTGACCCTGCCAGTATCACCAAGCTGATGACCGCTTATCTGGTTGCTAAGGCAATTGCCGATGGCGATATCTCATTGGGTGAAATGGTCACAATTAGTGAAAAAGCCTGGCGTATGAAGGGCTCTAAAATGTTTGTTGAAGTGGGTAAGGATGTATCGGTTGACGCGTTGCTAAAAGGCATGATCATTCAGTCGGGCAATGATGCCAGTGTTGCATTGGCCGAGTATATTGCAGGCACTGAATCTGCCTTTGCTGGCTATATGAATCATCAGGCTAAGCAGCTGGGCATGGTCAACACTCAATTCAAAAATGCCACTGGTTGGCCTGCTGAAGGCCACTATAGTTCGGCTAAAGATATCGCCCTATTATCTATGGCCATTATCCGTGACCACCCAAGTATCTATAACTATTACAAAGAACGAGAATACACCTTTAATGGTATTCGTCAGTACAACCGTAATAAACTGTTATGGCGTGATGAAACCGTTGATGGTCTGAAAACTGGCCATACCGAAGCGGCTGGCTATTGTTTGGTTACTTCTGCAAAGCGAGATGGTATGCGTTTAATCTCAGTCGTACTTGGGACTAAATCTGATAAAGCGCGGACGCGACATAGCCAGTCTTTGCTCAATTATGGTTTCCGTTTTTATGAAACACACAAGCTTTACACCGTAGGTGAAGTATTAAAAACAGAGCGTGTTTGGTACGGTGACCAAAAGCAGGTGTCGATGGGAGTTTCCAAAGATATTCACATTACTATTCCTCGTGGGCGCTATCAGAGTCTAAATGTGGCCATAGATATTGATGGCGAATTATCAGCTCCAATTAAAAGTGGTCAGTTACTCGGGAAGGTAACCGTTGAGTTAGAAGGCGAGCAGCTTGCCAGCGGAGATATTGTTGCTATCCATGCGGTCAACAAAGGTGGTTTATTGGATCGGTTGATGGATAGTGTTAAGTTGATGTTTAAGTAATGATGACTCATCAGCGCTCACCAAATTGAGGCGACAATGACTGAAGTTTTATATCTTAATGGCGAATATGTCCCCTCTGCGGAGGCAAAAATTTCAGTATTTGATCGTGGTTTTATGTACGGAGATGGTGTGTATGAAGTTATCCCTGTCTATTCAGGTATGCTGCTCCGAGGCCGAGCTCATCTTGCACGTCTTCAGACAAGTCTCGATGAATTGGATATTGTCAACCCATTGACCATTGCGCAATGGATGGAAATATTCTCTATGCTGATAGCCCAGCATGGCGCCTTGGCAGATAATGAAATTTACATTCAGGTCACTCGCGGCACAATGGCTAAAAGAGATCATGGTTGGTCAGAGGAATTGGTTCCTAATGTCTTAATTACCTGTCGTCCTCAAATTTACCCGCAACAGGACACACAAACATTGGGGGAGCGGGCAGTTACTTTGGTCGATACTCGTTGGTCAAACGCTCATATAAAGACAACCAATCTACTACCGAATGCACTGCTGTTACAAAAAGCTCGGAGCTTAGGAGCGAGTGAAGCGATTCTTATTCGCAATGATTATGCGGTTGATGGGACGCAGAGCAATCTATTTATTGTTGATGACGATATCATTATCACACCACCAAAAAGCAATCACATGCTTGGCGGTATTACCCGAGAAATCGTGCTCGATATCTGCCAGCAAAATAAACTAATTTGCCGTGAGAAAGATATCACTGAGGATGAGTTGCATGATGCTGATGAAATTTGGATGAGTTCATCCTCTCGTGAAATTGTGCCCATATCGACATTAAATCAGCATGCGGTCGGCAAAGGAAAGCCAGGGCCCATTTGGATGCAAATGATACAGCTCTATCATGAGTACAAAATAAAAATAATGCGAGCGCCAGCAGTTTAACGATGCCAGAAAAACAACCACTACCTCAATCTGCATTAGAGTTAATCGATTTCCCGAGTCGATTCCCACTTAAAGTATTTGGCACTAAAAACCAAAAACTCGAAGTCAACATACTTAGCCTGGTCAAGGCGCATTGTCCAGTGGATGAGAAAATCGAAATCAGTAGTCGAGAGAGCAAAAACGGCAAGTACACAGCACTCACATTAACGTTTACCGCCTCCAGCAAACGACAACTTGAAGATATTTATCACGATCTGTATGACTGTGATCAAGTGGTGATGACACTTTAAATAACTATTTGTGACAAATCCTATCCCCATTATTAAATACCTGGGTCGTAGCGATTACGAAAAAACCTGGCAAGCGATGAAGCAATTCACTGATCAACGTGATGCCAATACCGCTGACGAGCTCTGGATTACGGAGCACGACCCAGTATTTACGCAAGGCCTAAATGGCAAGCCTGAACATATACTTCAGACTTCTAACATACCAGTGATTCAAATCGACCGGGGCGGTCAGATCACTTATCATGGTCCTGGTCAATTAGTGCTCTATTGCCTGCTTAACATTCAGCGCCTTGGTTTTGGCGTTAGGACGTTGGTCAGTATGATAGAACAGTCTATTGTTGAGCTACTGGTGCGATATGATATTGACGCTTTCTCAAGACCTGATGCCCCTGGCGTTTATGTGAACTTAACACCATCTGGATGCTATGATATGTCAACAGAGCAAATGGCGAAAATTGCAGCGCTTGGATTGCGCATTCGGAAGGGATGTTGTTATCATGGTTTGAGCTTGAATATTAATATGGATTTAAAGCCTTTCTCGTATATAAATCCCTGTGGATTTGAAGGTTTAGCAGTTACTCAAATGATGGAATTAAATTCGTCCATCACTGTCGAAAAAGCCGGTAGGGAGTTAGCAGCCATACTGAGCCAAAATATGCGGCCAAAAAAACTAGCAAGCACATTAACTAGAACGGAAAGTCACGATGGATAAAAAAAATCAGGTAATTCAAGGCGTAAAATTGAAAGGCGCTGATAAGGTTGCTCGCATTCCGATAAAAGTCGTTCCATCACTAAATTTTCAGCGCAAACCATCCTGGATACGAGCTAAAGCGCCGAGTGGTGATCTAGTCAAAAAGCTTAAATCGACATTACGTGAAAACAACCTGCATACTGTCTGTGAAGAAGCCTCTTGTCCCAATTTGGGTGAATGTTTTTCCAAGGGCACTGCAACCTTTATGATTATGGGTGATATCTGCACCCGTCGCTGCCCGTTTTGTGATGTAGGCCATGGTCGTCCTAACCCTCTCAACACAGAGGAGCCATATAACCTCGCCAAGACAATTCAAAACATGGGCTTGCGCTACGTCGTTATTACCTCGGTCGATCGTGATGACCTGCGGGATGGCGGCGCGCAGCACTTCATCGACTGCATTGAAGAAACTCGACGCCTCAACCCAGACATTCAAGTCGAGATACTGGTACCTGATTTTCGAGGCAGGATGGATGTTGCATTAGACATTATGTCTAAATCACCGCCGGATGTATTTAACCATAATCTTGAATCAGTTCCCGTGCTATACAAAAAAATCCGTCCAGGCTCTGATTATCAATGGTCGCTCGACTTGTTAAAGAAATTCAAAATCCTCTATCCTAAAGTGCCTACCAAATCCGGACTCATGCTCGGTTTAGGTGAAGAGATATCTGATGTAGAACAAGTCCTCCGTGATCTTCGAGCGCATGGCGTCAATATGCTTACGTTGGGACAATACTTGCAACCCAGTCTTGATCATTTGGCGGTAGAGCGGTTTGTAACCCCAGATGAATTTGATCGCCTCGGTGAGTATGCTTATTCAATTGGGTTTGACCACGTTGCAAGTGCACCAATGGTTCGGTCGTCCTATCATGCAGATGTGCAGGCAGAAGGCTTGTTAGGAAAATAACTTAAAGTTGATAGGGTAGGTATAACGAACCTAATTAACGCTATCGGATTAACTACATCAGTTAAATAGTGCAGGATGCATTGTGCTTATAGTGAAAGGTGTTTTAACCTAAGTCAAAGTGTATTTATGATGACAGCAGAGCAAGGATTTCTTTTTGCGTTATTTGGCTCTGTTTTTATTTTATTAATCTGGGGTCGAATTCGTTATGACCTGGTCGCTTTCAGTGCACTTGTAGTCGCTGTTATTGGTGGTCTTGTTTCACCGGATGAAGCATTTTCAGGATTCGGTCACCCAGCCGTGGTGATTATCGCGCTCGTACTAATCGTGTCTCGAGGCTTATTTAACTCAGGTGCGGTGGAAATGATATCCGGGGTGGTGCTGTCTTCAAGGCGACCGTTGCCTCTACATATTGGTGTTATGTCAATAGTGGGTGCGGGACTCTCTGCCATTATAAATAACGTGGCTGCGCTAGCGTTATTAATGTCACTTGATATCGAAGCAGCCGAGAAAGCGAAACGGGCTGCAGCTCTCAGTTTAATGCCGCTATCATTCGCTACTATTTTAGGTGGCATGATCACGCTGATTGGTACGCCACCCAACATAGTTATCGCCCAATACCGAGAAAGAGCTTTAGGCGAAAGTTATGGCATGTTCGATTTTGCGCCTGTAGGTCTCTGTGTAGCAACTATTGGTATTTTATTTGTCGCTTTAGTTGGTTGGCGTTTGATTCCCAATCGAGAACGCCCCAAAAGTATTAACAATGAAGGCGATGCGGAATTATTTGTTGCCGAAGCAAAAGTCCCAGAAAAATCATCAAGCATTGGTCAGCGTGTAAAGCAACTGTATCCCCTTGCCAGTGAACATGATATTACTGTTTTGGGCCTAGTTCGAAGCGGCAAACGTCTGGCTGGTTTTGCTGTATATGAAACAATACGCAATGGTGATCACTTGGTACTTGAAGGTGATCCTAAATCAATTGAAGCCTTTCTTGGTGGTGCTCAACTTGATTTTGCGGGAAAGGAAAAGTATGAGGTTGGATTAACCAGTAACTCTCTCAACTTGATCGAAGTGATAGTGACTGAAGGTGGACGTATTAATGGCCGATGTAGCCAAGATTTAAAACTGTTAACACGACATGGTATTACTTTATTGGGTGTGTCGCGGCAGGGTAAGCGTTTTCGTGATCGAGTTCGAAAATTAATTATAAAGCCGGGTGACGTCCTATTGCTTTTGGGGCCAGAAGAACGTTTAACAGAAATTACGAGTTGGTTAGGTGCATTGCCATTAGCTGACAAAAAGCATGCAGTTATTCAGCGTAAAAAAGCCATGCTAGCAATTGGTCTATTTCTTGGAGCTATTGCTTTATCAGTGTCGGGTTTGGTTTATCTACCCATTGCTCTGGCAGCGTGTGTTATAGCATTTATGGCTTTTAAAATTGTCACGGGACGTGAAGTTTACGAGAGTGTCGAGTGGAAGGTAATTGTGCTGTTGGCATCACTCATTCCGCTCGGTATCGCTTTAGAAAACTCAGGTGGAACTCAGCTGATCGCTGAGTTTATTGTTGCGCAAACTGAAGGTTGGCCACATTGGGCGATACTGACCGTATTAATTATGGTCACTATGACTCTTTCCGATTTTTTGAACAATGTGGCAACCGCTTTAATTGCCGCACCCATTGGACTAGATATAGCCAACGCGATTGGCGCGGCTCCAGATCCGTTTTTAATGGGTGTGGCTGTAGCCGCTTCATGTGCTTTTCTAACACCTATTGGACATAAAAATAATACTATTATTATGGGGCCTGGCGGATATCGTTTTAGTGATTATTGGCGAATGGGATTACCATTAGAAATACTGGTTGTGGTTGTTTCTGTTCCTTCTATATTGTATTTTTGGCCCTTGTAGCAAAATCGTTGATGAGAACTGCAACATCGATTATTACTTTTAGTTTCACTAGTTTTTTGAATCAATATAACAGGTGTGTCAATGGAGAATAAGCAGCGTACTGCCATCGTAACGGGTGGGCTTCACGGCATCGGCCTAGCGATAGCCAAGGAATTGTCTAGCCAAGGTGTGATTGTTTCGATTGGCGCGAGGAGCGTTGACGATCCCACTCACTGTGCTGATGCAAGGGAGGCTATTGGAAAACAAGGGGTGATTGCTTACTTAGATTTACAGAAAACTTCGTCTGTAGAAAAGTTTCTCGATACAATAATGCATCAAATTGGATGTCCCGATATCTTGGTGAATGCAGCTGGGGTTACCCATCACCACAGTATTTCAGGTCATTCTGATGAAGATTGGGATGCAGTGATTAATACTAACCTGAGTGGACCTTTTCGAATGATTCGATCTTGTTTGCCAGAAATGAAAAAGCGCCATTGGGGTCGTATTGTCAATATTGCATCCACAGCGGCCCGAGTGGCAGACAGTACACATGGTGCTTATTGTGCATCGAAAGCGGGTTTAGTGGGTTTAACAAAAGCAGTGGCAATGGAAGGTGCACCTTTTGGTATAACCTGCCTTTCAATTAGTCCTGGTTGGGTGGAAACCGATATGCTTCGCAATAGTGCGTTGACCATTGCCGGTCGAACAGGCAGGAGTCAGGCTGAAGAAATCGCTATCATGGCGGCGGGTAATCCGCAAAATAGGTTGGTTCAACCGCAAGAGATTGCTGAGCTGGCTGCTTTTTGTTGTACTGACGCAGCGAAGGGGCTCACCATGGAAGATATTCAACTCAATGCAGGTGCTTTGTGGTAAATACGCCCCTCGACTTGATTAGAATATTGGGTTTATTTGGACTGACTGCTATTGCAGAAATTATAGGGTGTTATCTACCGTATCTTTGGATTAAGGAAGGTAAGCCTGTATGGCTACTAATACCAGCGGCTTGCAGTCTTGCCTTGTTTGTCTGGCTATTAACGCTCCATCCTCAGGCGGCTGGTCGGGTCTATGCCGCTTATGGTGGTGTTTATATCAGCGTTGCAATTATGTGGCTTTGGATAATCGACGCAGTTAAACCAACAATGACTGATTTCATAGGCGTAATTATTTGTCTTGTTGGCGTGTCAGTTATTATGCTTGGCTCGCAACAGAATTGAATAACGACTATTGATTAGACCCTAGGGCATATTAGCAAAGCTAAATTGGCAGTGAATTTGAAAATTTTACAACAACCTCAACCGATTTGAACTACGGCCTAATCAACCACTTAAATATCATAAATAGTCGCTACAGCCTGCCGCTTATGTTCAGTCCGTACATAAATCCCAATCAAATGTTGTTCTGCCTCTAACTCAATTGATCTACCCTCAAGAAAATCATCAATTTGATCATAGCTAAGGCCAAGCGCGTCTTCATCTGGTTTTGAAGGAGCTAGGCTCTCTAGGTCTGCGGTGGGTGCCTTGTGTACCAAAGCTTCTGGCGCACCTAGTTCAGTAGCAACTTGACGTACTTGACGTTTGCTGAGGCCAAATAGCGGTGCCAAGTCGCAGGCGCCATCACCAAATTTAGTATAAAAGCCGGTAACATTTTCTGCTGAGTGATCAGTACCAATGACCAAGCCACCCAGTATTCCCGCAATTTCATATTGTGCAATCATACGCGTTCGTGCCTTGACGTTGCCTTTGTTAAAATCAATAGTTGCCTCGCTTTTAGGCAGCAAGCCAATTTGATCAATAGCGGTTGTGACGCTGGCGTGAATTGCATCACAGCCTGGCTGAATGTTGACTACAATGACCTGGCTTGGCTGAATAAATTGAATGGCTGCTTGCGCATCATCTTCATCAGCCTGTTCTGCGTACGGCAGTCGTACAGCAATAAAACGAAAGTCTTTGTCTGGGCCTTGGTCATTTAACTCATTGATTGCTAGTTGTGCCAGACGGCCACAGGTACTTGAATCAATCCCCCCACTAATTCCAAGTACCAGTGTTTTTAAACCGGACTTAAGCAAGCACTGCCGGATGAATGCGATACGCCTAGAAATTTCAAACTGTCTATCAATGGTTGGTAATACGCGCATTTCTGCGATAATCGATGTCTGGTTTATCATAGTGGTTGCTAAGTTATTTAAAGAATAAAGTTAAAATGGTATGGGGCTTTTGCGATAAATCTGAAAAATATCTTCTAATACCTCATCACCGAGTTCAAGTTCTGCTGAGCCAATATTAATGGCTAGTTGCGCCATGTTTGTTGCACCAATAATAATCGATGTCATGAACGGCCGTTGGCTGCAAAAAGCAAGTGCCATCTGAGATGGATCAAGGCTATGCTTTTGAGCAACAGCAACATAGGCATCTGCTACATTCGAGCTATTTTCATCAAAACGTCCGCCTAGATCAGGGCCGATACTTCTTCGTGAACCAGCGGGTATATTGTTCGAAGAATATTTGCCTGTTAATAGACCGGTAGCTAAGGGTGAATAAGCTAATAATCCGACATTCTCATTTTGAGATAGTTCCGCAAGGTCGAGATCATACAGGCGACACATCAGGCTATATTCGTTTTGAGTGGTTGCGACCCGAGCCAATTGGTTAGCATCGGCAATTTGTAGCCATTGACTGATTCCCCAACAACTGTCATTAGACAAACCAATTTGCCTAATTTTCCCGTCATCTACTAACCGTTGCAAAGCCGTTAAGGTTTCTAAGATGTGATCTCGAGTTTTTTCACGATGTTGTGAAGTAGGATCGAAGCGCCAGGACTGACGAAAATGATAGGAACCACGGTTAGGCCAATGAAGTTGGTATAAATCAATAACGTCGGTTTGTAAACGTTTCAAGCTACCCTCTATACTAACAGCTATTTTAGAGGGTGAAATGTCGACGCCATCTTGAATCCAGGACAGTCCTTCACCAGAGACTTTAGTCGCTAGTACGACCTGATTACGCTTGCCCGACTGTTTAAACCAGTTGCCAATTATTTTTTCTGTATTACCCCAAGTGTCGGCAGAAATGGGGTTAACAGGGTACATTTCAGCAGTGTCAAAAAAGTTGACACCCTGGTCAAGTGCAAAATCCATTTGCTCAAACGCTTCAGTCTCAGAGTTTTGTTCCCCCCAAGTCATGGTGCCAAGACAGATTTCACTGACTTTGATGTCACTATTACCTAGTGATTTGTATTTCATTATAAACCTCAATTAAGCCAAAAAACTGATCATATATAAAGACGGAACAGAACGCCGACTGGACAATATAACGTAATTTAAATGTCCCGCCAAATATCAATCGATGAGACAATTAAGCGTCAGTATTTTGATAGATTAGCTGACGTTTAAAAGTCGCATTGGATGCATAAATAGCGGAGATGATGGTAGACTCGTTGTTCCTTTTTTACTTGCCTTAGAATGAGTATGAATTTAGGTCCTAGTAATTATATTGACAGTCTAAGAACGCTTAGAATGTCAAAAGATGATTTGACTATTCTGCCCTGCACAAGGGATTATCAGAGTAAAATCTTCGAACTCATTGAATCAGCCAAAAGCCGAATCTATATTGCTGCATTGTATCTTCAAGATGATGCGGCAGGTGCCGCTGTATTAACCGCCTTATACGAAGCTAAGAAAAAAAATCCACAGCTTGATATCAAAGTATTTGTTGATTTCCTGCGTGCCCAGCGTGGTCTGATCGGTCAAAAAAAATCAATCGGCAATATCCGTTTGTATCGTGAGCTAAACGGACTGTATCAACACCCAATCGAAATTTATGGTGTGCCGGTTAAAAGCCGAGAGTTTCTCGGTGTCTTGCATCTGAAAGGGTTAGTTTTTGATGATACAGTGCTCTACAGTGGTGCAAGTATCAATGATATATATCTACATTTTGCAGATCGTTACAGGGCTGATAGGTACCTCGTTATCAATAGTGCAGAGCTAGCAGACAGCTTTGTTAAATATTTGAATATAAATCTGGTCAACAGCGAGGCAGTTCAGTCTCTCACTGGTGACCTTATTGCATCGGTAAAAAGTTTTCGACCTGCGATTCGACGCCAAAAAATATTGCTTCGTAAGTCCGAATACCAATTCCAAGCGAGTACGCCGGAAGCGGAAACAGATGTCAGTTTGACTCCAGTCATAGGTTTTGGTGGCCGTGAAAACCAGCTTAACAACACTATTGTTCAATTGATCAAGCAAACTAAAATAGAAATCACTATCTTTACACCCTATTTTAACTTCCCTTCCAAAGTACATAAAGCGGCGCTAAAACTGCTGCGCAAAGGCATAAAAGTCATCGTGATTGTTGGAGATAAAAAAGCCAATGATTTTTTTATTCCAGAGGGCGAGAAGTTTGAAAGGATAGGTATATTACCCTATGTTTATGAATCCAATCTTAAGCACTTTCTGCAATCCAACCAAAAGCACATCGATGCTGGCTATCTAAACGTACATCTATGGCAAGATCAGGCGAATAGCTTTCATCTGAAAGGGATAAACAGTGATCAATCTAACTACCTAATAACTGGGCACAATATCAATCCAAGGGCTTGGCGATTGGATCTTGAAAATGGCATTTTAATTCAGGACCCGAAGCAACTGCTAGTCCATAAATTTAATCAAGAACTAAGTCTTTTAATGGAACACTGCACAAAAGTTAATCATTTTAGCGAAATTGATGATCCTGATAATTATCCTGCTGAAGTTAGATGGCTACTTAAGAATATGAAACGCACTCGATTTGATAAAATTTTGAATCAATTGCTTTAGTGGTTATTCAAAATGGTTACTGACACTCTGAAGCGTCTTTAATTTATCTATTGCAATATTAACC
>JBNMQI010000041.1:0-15412 GCA_051277905.1 Gammaproteobacteria bacterium
TTCTTGTTACTCATGTCAGATGGACACCAAGTTTTACTGCTAGTTCCAATAGTTTCTAAGCCTATTGTTAATATAAAGCTCTCATGCCCTAGAGCGATTTTGTACAGGTAGCCTGTTCGACTATGCGTCTAAAACTCAGCCAATTTACAATAAGTATAAGGCTCTAAGAATTAGCCAGTCTGGCGCGTGTCTTAACCATTATGTGGAGTGACCACTTATTTGAGGTGCTCAACCAGAATAGTTTTGTAGGAATTCATTATTTATGGCACTGCCCCCACTGTATTGATAAAACGGTCCTTCATATGAGCATGAATTAAGTGTAATTGTCGTCCATATCCAATCGATGAAATCTATTTTGGTCCCCCAAGCTCAACAAAAGGTTCCATCATTTGACAGGCTCATCTGCCTGTTCTAACCAATCAGCACCTAACTCTTGTTCAATATAATCGCGGATGAACTGTCTTACCTTTTGAGAAGGCGTCACATCCTCGTTGGCACATAATCGTTCAAATATAGCTTTTTTTCGCGGATCGATGAGTAAGGTAAGGCGAGCAGTTCTCTTTTCCATTTCTATTCCCATGTTACTTTGATTAACATTGCACACATATTAAATAGTAATATAATAGGTGTTTATCTTTTCTGCAAGTCTACCGAGGATGTAAATGATGTCCCATCGTGCCTATCTGTTCTCGTTGCGTATTGGCCATGCGTTGCGTGAGAGCTTTTTGCATGAGCCCTATTCTGTCCAGCGCTTATGGAAAGATGTCATGGCAGGACTGACGGTTGGTATTATTGCCATCCCGCTGGCTATGGGGTTGGCTATTGCCAGCGGTGTCGCTCCACAATACGGACTTTATACCGCTATTATTGCCGGTTTGATTATTCCATTGATCGGTGGATCGCGGTTTAGCATCTCCGGACCAACGGCTGCATTTGTAGTGATATTGTTCCCTATCGCGCACCGGTTTGGATTGGGTGGATTGCTGGTAGCAGGGTTGATGGCGGGGGTGATTTTAATCGTCATGGCTTTGCTCAAATTAGGGCGCCTCATTGAGTACATTCCCGAATCGGTGACGCTTGGGTTTACCTCGGGCATTGCCGTGGTGATCGCAACGCTTCAGGTAAAAGATGCCCTTGGCTTTAATCTTTCTAATGTCCCTGAACATTATTTGGGAAAGGTTTGGCAACTAGTTCAATCAATACCAAATACACAATGGCCCAGTGCCCTAGTGGCTTTAGTTACTTTTGGTGTGATGGTGCTATGGCCGCGTTTGAAAACAGTGGTGCCTGCTCACTTGCCTGCTTTACTGCTGGGTACATTGTTAGCTATAACATTAAACAGTATTGATGCCGGTATATCGATCGACACTATAGGATCGCGTTTCAGCTATATTTTAGCTAATGGTTCGATTGGGCACGGGATACCTGCGATCCTGCCCGCTTTCGATTGGCCCTGGAATCAACCCGGACCTGATGGTGTCGCTATCAACTGGAGTTGGCAAACCATTACAGATTTATTGCCCGCCGCGTTTGCAATCGCCATGCTAGGCGCTATTGAATCATTGTTATGTGCTGTGGTTCTGGACGGTATGACAAACACTCGCCACAGTGCCAATAGCGAACTGTTAGGCCAAGGTATCGGAAATGTGATAGTACCTTTTTTTGGGGGGATCACTGCAACAGCGGCGATCGCTCGCTCAGCTGCAAATTATAAAGCAGGTGCCCAATCCCCAGTGGCTGGCATGATTCACGCACTCGTTGTATTACTGGGTTTGGTGGCGCTTGGCGATGTGTTGTCGTATCTACCCATGCCCGCCATGGCAGCTTTACTGGTAATGGTGGCATGGAATATGAGTGAAGCACCTAAAGCTATGCATTTGCTAAAAACTTCATCTTACAATGAAATATGGGTGTTTATCGTCTGCTTTTCACTTACCGTCGTGTTTGACATGGTAATTGCCATCACGGTGGGTATTGTCATGGCGGCATTACTTTTCATGAAAGAAATTGCTGAAATGACAAAAGTTACTGATATCACAGCTAACCAACGAGCCGTTCCCGAACGACTGGCAGAAGGTTGGCATGTGTTAAAAGTCAGTGGGCCGCTGTTTTTCGCCGCCGCCGACCGAGTATTTGGAGAGCTATCGACACTTTGCGATAACAAGACGGGGATAATTCTTTACCTTGACGGCGTCCCTGTTCTTGATGCGGGTGGCCTTAGCGCATTGAATAAGTTTATAACCAAATGTGAAAACACAGGAACAAAGGTTTTCATAGCGGACTTACAACGTCAACCGCTCAAAACTCTGGCTCGCGCAAACGTAAAGCCCATCCCAAATGTTTCGTTCTTTTATCCAACCTTGAAAAAGGCTTTAGATAACGCACCTCACCGATGCTAGAACAAGTAATGCGACAAACTTATGAAATTCAAAAACGGATGTATATAAATGAAACTGTCTAGAGCACTTGAGCCTGCCGTAGCCACACAACTTGTCGAAGCGGAATTAATGCGTAACCCATCTAATAATGCAGAGTGGTTTATCATGTTGCACAAACGAACAGGCAAGAGTTTCATGTTGGCTAATGATGATAACTTACCGATCGTATCCAGTGACATAGAACAGCTTTTGTCCTTAGTTAAAAGCCTAGGTTTCAGGAATGCAATTGTTAACGTCTAGACTCGAGTCCCATACTTTAACAACTCACTAAATGAGCACTTGAAAAACTAGGATGTGATCACATTCATAACGGGTTTTTCGGTTATTTGATGTCATTGATATTATTTCTTTAAATGTTGTGATTCCACTCTAACAAATTATCAATAGTAACAAGATAGCTACTATTCTCATTCAGTAGTTTGAAGGTGCATTAGACTTGAATTCGAAAGGGGCCTGAAACGACTGATTATTTTACCATGCTAATCGAATGGACGATCCAACTCTAACCATCAACTAGGTGCAATAGTGTAATATTTTATCCGACTAACACCTTGCTTAATCAGTATGGAAGATTGCAGAAGTGTTGACTCCTGGACGAAGAAGTTGAGTGAATAGGGACGAGGTCAAATTAATGGTACCTCAGTTCGTCAAATCTTATTTGAAAGCAAATAAAACGGCTGATGCCGAAGCTATTTTTTAAGAGGTTAATTGGCCAATCATGGGAACTGTATCCTTCAAATCTATTGAACATCATGCCTTGTTGCCACTGTATCGTGCTCGATCAGGTTTTGTTAAATTGAGAACAGCTCAAGCTAATCAGATCAAATGTCTGTTAGGTGAATTCGGTATTGTTTTGCCACTAGGCATTGTTTGGGTTGCCAAACGCTTAGGCTAAATTAACTATGCCACTACTCAATAAGGGGGTTAGAATTTCAACGCATGACACTACAGTGAGATATTTCGAATATTAAGATTTTATTAATAGGGTCATAAATATGACAACTGCACACAATTAAGTTGTCTGTGCAGTTTATCTGCAATATTCACATCATTTAATTAATCTGCGTAAAAATAGGGGTTCGTGACGTTGATTTAGATCTAGAGATCCTTGTTCAAACTACAATCATTATCTTCACCTACTTGATTTCTTATGATTTATTGGCAAGTGGAGTAATCACTTCGAGCTCTGGCCTAAAATAAGGTTTTCCTTCCTCTCTCTGGATTGACTAGTGGTGCTTCATGGGCTTGTTATTTTCGAGCCCTCCAACTAGGTAATACACGACGGTCGTTCGAATCGATCAGTTTAGTCTGGTGCTAGTTGCTGTGTTTACAGTTATATTTTTTGACGAGTGTTCCTCTATTCGTGATTGGTCAAGCATTGGATTGATAGTATGCGGTGTTCTACTGCTAGCATTTAAACGATAAGACGAATCTTACCTGGCCACTTGGAAAAAATGCCGTTATGTGAAAAGTTGAATTAGAGTAATAATAGATCGGCTGAGCTATGAGTAACCAGTCAAAAGTGATTCCATAAGCAAGTTCCTTTGTCAAACTTTGCCACAGTGTCAGACTTTTGTTAAAATCTAGAATCTAATTACCCTGAACGGTTACTGTATTGATAAGGCAACTGTTACTGAAGGGCAGGGTCAGTTTTCACAGTAAAAGTAAGTCTGTATAAAAACACCTGAAGGTACTATTTTAGTTTGTCTAACGACAACACTCGCATAATGATTTTTTAATAAGTAAGCCTATACCTGTGTTTATTCAAAATGGTTGGACCAAATATTATATTGTATACCTACAGTCTGTTGCTAAGTTTATTGCCGTCACTATTAATAATAGCCTTACGAACCTTTTATAAAATAATTTGGCATAAGCGCTAGAGACAATAATTGTTGGGGCAAAACAAGAATGCTCTTCGTTAATGTCGACTACCGCTTTTATTTTCGGCTCGGTTATAATACTGTTGTCACGAGGATATGCCTCGCCTTCATTCTGGAGAGTGCACTTTTTAAATATTAGATGAACGACATGATTTAGGTGCTTAAACTAATTTTAGACTTCACCTTTTCAAGTTCATTATTAGATTGGAAAATATATAGATGAATAATATTCCCCTAGTTGGTTATAGTGACCGACTGTCTGCCCGATCTGGTGATGAAATTTCGTTTAAGGTTTCGTCAAATGTTAAGAGTCCTATTTCGGCAAAACTGTTTCGGTCGATTAGTGCTGACCCTAATCCTAATGGTCCAGGTATTGTTGAACATGATGCCTCAGAGTATTTTCCTTCTACCTCGCTTGTTTCTAAGGACCAGCCTTTTTACCCGGGTTCTTATGGCTTGACAGTTGATCAATTATCAGCTGAACCAAAGACCATTATCACGCTTTCAGCCGTAGTTTACCCAACGCTTGCTGGTGAGCACGAGCAAACAATACTGGCATTAGGGAATGTAGAGATATGTATTGATGAAAGTGGCTGTGCTGCCCTTAAGGTTGGTAATTTCCGAGTGTCAGTCAGTACCGCAATGAATTTCAAGCACTGGTATCGAGTCAATGCGAGCGTTGGAGTCGATGGAAAACTATCAATTTTGCAAGAACCACTGGGGTATCATTTTGCTGCTCCAGTGCAGGCTACTCTCGAAAATACGTCCGGTGGGATTTTTTCAGGCCATGTTTCAATTGCAGCAAGATTGACAGATAAAATAGCATCTAATTACTTCAACGGAAAAATTGAAGCGCCTCAAATTACGGTTGATGGTGAGGTTCTGGCTTCGTGGGATTTATCTCAAGAGATCTCAACTCAGAATGTGAAAGCCCTATTTGGTCCTGATATGGTCCTCAAAAACTTTCCAACGCGTGCCGTAACCAGCTCTGAGTGGGACGGATCAGAGATGTGCTGGCGCCACAAGCCTGCCCACTACGCTGCTATTCACTTTCATGAAGATGATATCTATGACTTTGAATGGGAAACCAGTTTAACATTTAAAATTCCTCCAGTAATGCCGTCGGGCATTTATGTCATGCGAATAGAATGTGATGGAAATCAGGATGCCATGCCATTTTATGTTTGCCCGCCTCTGGGTAAACGCAGTGCAAAGCTTTGCGTTCTTATTCCTACGTTCACATACTCAGTCTATGGCAATCATGCGCGTCCAGATTACGATTCCAGTTGGCAACAACGGATAAAGGAGTGGGGCGCATATCCTTACAATCCGGCTGAGTATCCTCATTACGGATTATCGACCTATAATTGTCACCTAGATGGATCAGGTATTTGCCATGCTTCCCACAGACGGCCATTGCTTAGCTTGCGGCCTGGCTATATTACCTTTGGCGATACGCCCTGTTCAGGGCTAAGACACTTTCAAGCGGATAGTCATTTGATTAGCTGGCTGCACGCCAAAAACATTGAATATGACGTTATAACTGATACCGAGCTACAACATGACGGATTAAAGGCCATAGAAGGTTATGAAGCGGTCGTAACAGCCACGCATCCTGAATATCACACGGAACAAACACTGGACGCACTGCGTGATTACCGCGACAACGGTGGGGCTCTGCATTATCTAGGTGGTAACGGATTTTATTGGCGCATAGCGCGTCATGTTGAAAATGACAGCTTACTAGAAATTCGGCGTGCTGAAGGGGGTATTCGTGCCTGGGAAGCCGAACCGGGTGAGTACTACAATGCTTTCGATGGGACCTATGGTGGTTTATGGCGGCGCAATGGTCGAACGCCACAGGCACTTGTTGGCGTGGGCTTTACTGCCCAGGGTGAATTCTATGGGTCATCTTATCAGCGCAAATGCTATGCCCCAGAATTCGATTGGGTATTTGAGGGGGTCGAAGGAGATGTTTTTGGTGATTTTGGTTTCAGTGGAAATGGCGCCGCTGGGTTTGAATTAGACCATCTCGATAAAAACTTAGGCTCATTGACAGAAACGACCCTATTGGCACAATCGGGAAGTCAAAATAGTGAATTTGTTTTGGTGCCAGAAGAGCAGCTTACCCATATGAGTACATTGCATGGAAGAGCCAATGAAGATGTCCTGACCGCGGATATGATTTACTTTAAAGTGCCTAGTGGGGGGACGGTATTCTCTGTAGGTTCTATAACTTTTTGTGGCAGCTTGCCATGGAATAACTACGATAATAATATTTCAAGACTGTTGGAAAACGTACTGTCAAAAAGTATCAACAGTTGAGTCAGTATATAAACGAATTGAATCGGCATCTCAGCTTTTAAAACGCAACACAGTCGCCAATAATAAGGTGACTGTGTTTTATTAGTGTGCTTAGGTAAGTTGGCGTTTAAAGACCAACTTACATCTAGAGTAATCGGAATTCATAGTGAGTATCTTGTCTAATTCACAACATAAAAATGTAAAATTTTAATTATGGAAGCCCACTTATTTAGGTAGTTATTTTCTAGGTTGTGATACCTGTGCAACGTTTACATAACCTTGCCTGAAAGCTATTTCATGAGGGCCTGGCAGCCCTGAATAAATATATTTTTACCGAGAGAATTCATCCAGTTCAACGTTAAACGCCAGAGTCGATAGGTCGAATATTTGAATTGAATATAATAATCTGGCCCGATGGTCACGTGCGTGCTACAGTTTCATAGGATGAAAATTTGCACCAATTTAGATCACCTGTAAGGTTTGACAATTGATTTCATTAATTATTAATAAATTCTTGTCTTTCATAATAAAACATGGATAGTGATAAGTTCATTTTTAAAAAAATAAGAGGAAGTGAAGGATGAAATTACAAAAATGGCTTGGTGTCATTGTTGCTAGTACAGTATTGATGTCAAGCAACTCATGGGCCCAAAAATCAGGTGGCACCCTTATTCAGATTGTTCAACCTGAACCCCCTTCGTTGGCTCCTTATTTATCGACTTCTGGGCCGATTGGGTTGGTTGCCCCTAAAATCTATCAGGGACTTCTTGATTACGACTTAAACTTGAATACTGTCCCCGAATTGGCTAAAAGTTTTGAGGTCAGTAAAGATGGATTAACGGTGACTTTTAAACTACAGGAAGGCGTGACTTGGCATGATGGTAAGCCTTTTACTTCGGCTGACGTTGAATTCACAATTATGCACGTTCTTAAGAAATTTCATCCGCGCGGCCCGAATTCTTTCAAAGAAGTAACTGAAATTCAGACACCCGACAAATATACTGCAATATTTAAATTGGCAAAGCCTGCTCCATATATGATGCGAGCTTTTTCTGCTTACGAGTCACCAATTGTCCCTAAGCATTTGCTAGAGGGTACCGACATTCGGTCAGCTGAGCTTAGCAATAATCCGGTTGGTACAGGACCATTTAAGTTTGTTGAGTGGAAAAAGGGCCAGTACATAAGACTTGATAAAAATGAAAATTATTGGAAAGAAGGCTTGCCTTTGTTGGACAGAGTCGTTGCCCGTGTCATACCTGATGCGTCAACTCGAACTGCGGCAATGGAAAGTGGTGAAGTACATTATGGTGCTTACGGCGCAATTCCAAATGTAGATGTTGTACGTTTACGTAAGATGGATAGCATTGGTACTACTACTGATGGCTATTCGATGATAAATCCGATGGCATTGTTAGAGTTTTCTGTTAATAAGGCACCGTTTAATAAGGCAGCAATTAGGCAGGCAATATCACTCACTATCGATCGTCAGTTTTTGATTGATAACATATGGTTTGGTTATGGTAAGGCTGCAACTTCTGCTCTGTCATCTAACTTTGAACCGACTGGATTGTATAAAGCGACTATTAACTACCCCGCAAGACCCAATGTACCTGCAGCAATCAAATTGCTTGAAGATGCGGGATATGTTGCTGATAGCAACGGTGTGAGAGCTAAAGCTGTTTTAGACTTAATTCCTTATGGTGAAGATTGGCGTCGTGCTGGTGAATATGTTAAACAAGCATTGCTTGAAATTGGTATCTCATTAGAATTACGCTACGAAGATGTTCCGACTTGGCTTAAACGCGTATACGGTGATTATGACTTTGAGATAAACATGAATTATTTCTATCAACTGCCTGACCCAGTAATTGGTGTTCATCGTCATTATGGAACTGATCAAATTCGTAAAGGCACACCATTTGTTAATTCGAGCGGTTATAGTGACGCAGGTTTAGATGCGTTATTAGTTGCTGGAGCGACTTCGGCTAATCAGGAAGAAAGAATTCAGGTTTATAATGCGATTCAGGATAAATTGGCAGTCGATATGCCAGTAGTCAATTTATTTGAAATGCAATTTATTACCGTATATAACGAGAAGCTGAAGGATCACGCGTTTTCAGCGATGGGTTCTTATTCGTCTTTTGATCGTGCATGGCTCGATCAGTAATTCGGATTATATATTTAGTTTTTTGAAACAATAATAAAAAATTTAGATAATACGTCCCCTGCAATATAAATGCAGGGGGTTTTACCAGGCTAGTCTAACCCTGTTAGAGTTAGGCTACGCATTTACACCAATAGAGAATCAAATTTTGAATCAATTATTCTTCGGGCAAGACTAAATCTTATGAGTCTTGCCGCGACCCGCGTTCGATATGTATTAAAACGGCTAATCCAGTCTATACCCGTAGTGATCGCTATTTTAGTGATTAATTTCTTTCTGCTGCACATGGCCGAAGGTGATGCTGCTGATGTATTGGCGGGTGAGGCGGGCTCAGCAACCCCTGAGTATATGGAGCAACTTCGTGAGAAGTTTGGATTGGATAAACCGTTACCAGTACAACTAGCCGTTTACTTGAAAAATGTACTCAGTTTTGATTTGGGCTATTCATTTCGGCATGGTATGCCGGTCATAGATCTAGTGATGGATCGATTTGTCCCTACTTTGTTACTGATGGTATCAACCATTGTCATAGCCGTCGGACTAGGTATCGTTTTAGGCTTGATAGCTGCCTCTGGACTCAATACCTGGCGCGATAACTTAATTTCTGTATTTGCATTAATTACCTATGCGACCCCACTTTTCTGGATTGGCTTGATGATGATTGTGTTGTTCTCACTCGAGCTTGGCTGGTTTCCGACTAGCGGTATGGAAAATGTCGCTGCATTTTATGAAGGCTGGGACCGAGTTAAAGACATAGCGCATCATCTAGTAATGCCAACCGTTACCCTTTCATTATTTTATTTAGCCTTATACACAAGATTGATGCGTGCATCGATGCTCGAACAAGCTGGGATGGATTATGTCATTACAGCGCGTGCCAAGGGCTTAACTGAGAGACGTATTGTATTCGTACATATACTGCGCAACGCTTTGTTGCCGGTGGTAACAATGGCGGGTGTACAAGTAGGTGCATTAATTGGAGGCTCGGTCATTGTCGAATCTGTTTTCGCGTGGCCCGGTCTTGGCATGCTTGCATATGAGGCTTTGTTTGCCAGAGATTTAAATTTATTACTCGGAATATTCCTACTGTGCGCTTTGCTGGTAGTGGCAATCAATTTAGTGGTAGACGTGATTTATTCTTTTCTCGACCCACGTATCGAGGTAGGTTAAATGGAATTTTGGCGATTATATCGACGCAATCGTTCGGCCGTGTTCGGAATGATTATTCTGTTGGTGGTGTTTTTGCTCGCAGGTTCCGCTGCATTATTTTTTCCTGACGATCCATTTTCACTTGCAGGTAAGCCAATGTCTGCTCCTGGGGAAAATGGTTTTTCACTGGGTAGTGATACGCTTGGCCGCGATGTCGCAGCCGGTATTGCCCATGGCGCCAGAACCTCTCTAATGATCGGTGGTTTGGCAACCGCAGTTGCAGTATTGCTTGGGGTAATGCTGGGTGGTCTTGCTGGCTATTTCGGCGGCTGGATTGACGATGTATTAATGCGTGTCACCGAAATATTCCAAACCATTCCTTCGTTTATTTTTGCGATATTAATCGTTGCGATCATAAAGCCATCGATTAACAGTATCATAATTGCTATTGCAGTTGTTTCCTGGCCAGCAGTAGCACGACTGGTGCGTGGAGAATTTATTTCTCTCCGAAATCGTGAGTTTGTGCAGGCCTGTCATATCGTTGGTATGGGTGATGTACGCATTATGTTGCGTGAAATACTACCCAATTGCCTGTCACCTATTATTGTCGCAGGATCACTCATGGTCGCAACCGCTATACTGATTGAAAGTGGATTGTCGTTTCTCGGTTTGGGAGATCCAAATATCATCAGCTGGGGGTTCCAGATTGGTGCTGGGCGTACAGTTTTACGCTCCGCTTGGTGGGTTTGTACCTTTCCTGGCATTGCTATATTACTGACTGTACTTGCTATAAATCTCGTTGGCGAAGGTTTAAACGATGCATTAAACCCGCGTTTGCGAGATCATAAATGACTGCTATTACTCCCCCTCTACTCGACATTAGCCAATTGTTTGTTCGGTTACCCGCAGGTGCAGAACGTGATCATGCAGTTGAAGATGTTAGTTATACCCTTGCCAACAATGAAATTCTCTGTTTGGTAGGCGAGTCTGGATCGGGTAAATCGATTACAGCACGGGCCATTATGGGTTTACTACCTGCACCACACGTCCGAGTCGATCAAGGTAAAATTCTATTTAACGGGGAAGATTTAACTCAAGCGAATGCTGCGAGACTTCGCCAAGTGCGCGGTAGTGAAATCTCGATGATTTTTCAGGAACCTATGACTGCTTTAAATCCAGTTTTGACTATTGGCCAGCAAATCGACGAGGTTATTCGCTTTCATGCAAATTTAACTAAGCAGGAGCGCAGAGAGCGTGCCTTAAAGCAAATAGCCGATGTCCATCTTCCTGATCCTGAACGTATTATCAAGGCCTATCCGCACGAGTTATCGGGTGGGCAGCGTCAACGTGCAATGATCGCAATGGCCTTGGCGATGGAGCCACAGATACTCATAGCTGATGAACCCACAACCGCACTTGATGTAACAACTCAGGCTCAAATTCTGAAACTAATTAAAGAGTTACAAACCAATCACGATACAGGTGTCTTGTTTATTACACACGATTTTGGCGTGGTTGCTGATATCGCTGATCGAGTTGCTGTAATGCAAAACGGACAAATTGTCGAGATTGACGTTACCGATAAAGTTTTGAACAATCCGCAACACCCCTACACGAAGTCATTGATTAAAGCGGTTCCGAGTCTGGTTCCTCGTCCCGCAAGGAAATTATCCGAGCAAAAGGAACTGGTAGTAAAGGATCTTACAAAAACCTATCGTTCTGGTGGCCGTTTTTTCGGTTTCGGCAAGAGCGAGCATGTAGTCCACGCGACTGATTCTGTTAACATTGAGCTGCATAAAGGTGAAACACTCGGCGTGGTTGGGGAGTCTGGTTCGGGTAAATCGACTTTGGCACGTTGTATAGTTCGTCTCATCGATGCTGAAGCGGGCCAGATACTCTACCAGGATGTTGATTTACGGCCCCTAAATCGAGCAGCGATGCGTCCTTACAGATCTAAAATTCAAATGGTATTTCAGGATCCCTACGCTTCACTCAATCCGCGCAGTAAGGTGGGCAGGATAATCGCTGATGGACCCATTATTCTTGGTTCCAGCCCAGCTGATGCTGAAAAGCGAGCCCGTGAAATGCTTGAAATTGTCGGTCTTGACGTACGGGCTTACGATCGATATCCCCATGAGTTTTCTGGCGGCCAGCGTCAACGCATTGGTATCGCTCGCGCACTTGCGCTAGATCCAGAAATATTGGTAGCAGACGAGCCTGTGTCAGCATTGGATGTTTCTATACAGGCGCAAATTTTGGAATTGCTAGCCGAAATTCGTGAAGAGTTGCAGCTTTCGATGATCTTCATTACCCATGATCTACGCGTTGCAGCCCAAGTCTGCGATCGTATTGCGGTTATGAAACTCGGCAAGGTAGTCGAAGAAGGTTTAACCGCAGACCTGTTTGAAAAAGCGCAGCACCCTTATACTCGTGAATTGTTGTCAGCAGTGCCTGGCAGAGATTGGCTGCCAAATAAAGGCGCTATTACCTAATATCTATCGATTAACATAGATTTTTTAGCACTTACTAATGAGCTTTTTCAGCTAATTTAGGTCGAGTAGCCCAGAAGTTTATTTCTCGCTCAAGCGTTCTCGCAATTCGCAGCAGTTTGTGCTCAGTAAATGGGGCACCTATTAATTGCACGCTGGTGGGCAGGCCGTTGGCGTCAAAACCTATCGGCACTGTTACAGCGGGGAAGCCGAGATAATTAACAGGCCGAGTGTTACCTCCTGATCTTAGTACCATTGCAGCAGCTTCTGGATTAGCGCCCACATCGCTCTCTTCTATAGTGGGTAAAGCATAAGGCCAGACTGGTGTTATCACAGCGTCAACCTTCTTAAAGGTATCTTCCAAGATACGCCTCGCAAACGAGGCCCGATTCGTTAAGGCATTGTTATAGTCTGCCGCAGGAATAAATAAGCCGACCAACAGGCGAGCTAGGGATTGGTCTCCAAAATCATGATGATTTTCGAGAATCGTTCTTTGGTGTAGTGAGGCACCCTCTACAGCGGTAATGAGCATAGCCATCGCGTTAGCTGTTTCTATTCCGCTCATTTCGACATCAACGCACTCAGCACCAAGACGCTCCAGAAGACTAAAGACTTCGCTAATATCGTCGCCAACTGGACTTTCTGTATCTTCAAAAAAATAGTTGGATGGCCATCCAATGCGAAGACCAGACACACCGCCCTCAAGTAAGTTGAGAAGGTTTGGCAATTGGTAGGCTATAGAACTGGAATCCTTATCGTCTACTGCAGAAATGGCCTGCAACAAAATGGCACTATCACGAACTGTGCGGGTTAGTGGCCCAACTGTATCAAGGGTAGGGGACAGCGCTACGACACCACTTCGGCCCACTAGGCCATGCGTTGGTTTTAAGCCAACAAGTCCACATGCTGCGGCAGGTAGACGAACCGATCCACCCGTGTCGGAGCCTAGAGAAGCCGGAACGATGCCGGCCGCTACAGCTGCAGCGGATCCAGACGAGGAGCCGCCACAAATATACTGTTGGTTCCATGGATTGTTCGGCGTTCCAGCGTAACTGTTATGCCCAGTGGTTCCGAGACCGAACTCCACTGATGTTAAGCGACCACAATCCACAGCTCCTTCGTCATCCAGTCGGTTAAGGACAAATGCAGTCTGTTTGGCAATATTGCCAGCGAGTGTCTTTGAGCCACCTTCACATGGCCAGCCAGAACGCATATAAAGATCCTTGTGAGCAACGGGTATTCCGAACAGTGGAGCGGAGCAATCATATTTATTTTTTAACATCGCATCACAAAGTTGTTCAGCTCTTGCTATAGCTTCGTCCCTAGCAATGTGGGCGACGGCATTTAGCTGTCGGCCAAGAGTATCAAGTTTTGATAAGGCCTCGATGGTCAACTCTAGAATCGAAGCAGGATTAGCTGCAATGAGTGTCTGCAAGTCCTCAATAGTGCCTAATGGTTCAGTCATGTTGTCGTTCTTCGCGCAAGCTCGGCCAAAAGATGCTGATAGTCGTTGTGATTACAAGGAGCAAGAGCGCCAGGGTTCAAAAGTTTCGCTTCGAGACAAAGTCGTTGGGCAGAAGCCGCAGCAGTTGTAAGAGATTCTGGAGTTATTCCAACCTCAGTAAATTTCGAAATGAAAATTGGTTTATCCATGTAATCGCTTTTATCAATCATGCTTTTTCCTTGTGTTTCACGTAGATACAAATGATGCTATCGAGTCGGTTAATAATAAACAACTCTTTTCCAAAAATCTAATTGTATTAGACAGTCTTTCAAAGAGGTATCAAACTCACTGACGTGATTCACTGTGTTCAGTCTGACGGATGATCGTTTTATTTTGTGGAATCTCAGTCATTGTGTCATTGGTGATTTTAAGTTTATAGAGCGGTTTTATTGCTCGCATCCGTAAAACAGAAAAATGTATTATTCAAACGCTAGCTTATTAACAAATTAATTTAAGTGTGTCCTCTTTTTTGGAACTATATTTAGAATGTTGACAGCGATTGGCTAGTGCAGGATTACAAAGTTTATACTTAGATAGATTTACGATTGTTGAGCCACACTATTTCTATAATTGCGGTGCCAAATAGCCAGAAAGTTTTGGTACTCTGGCACCGCTAGGTGAACCCAACTCAACTCAACGAATACATCTCGATACGGGCTTAACAACTGCATCTAGAAACAGAGAAGATGCTAGCTACTATTAGCCACACATTTTAGTTTTAGTCGTTGATCTATACCATCAGTGTATAGCTGGTTACAGAAATGGGTGTAGAGACCCTCTTCATCTCAGCTTTTATGGTTTATATTGAAATCGCCTGTTCAGAAAAAATTAGCCCTATTTACACCTAGACAGGCCTTCTCATCAAATTGGAGTGCCTCTAAAAGCAATTTTATCTGTAAGACTTTTACCATTAAATTGCTTTTAGAGCCTGATGGAGCTATCTATTTTTCCCCGAGGCATGATTTAAGGCCGTTGGCGATCTCGATTAATAAATTAGGGTACAGGTTAACGCCAGTAACTAGACCGGCCCCTAATGGATCAATAACGCCAGAAGTGTTAACACCCGTTCCGCCAAAAACAGTCTTCACCATCTCAGGGTTATATTGAGGCTCAGTGAAAACACAATTGACGTTTAAATCCGTTACAACTTTAATGATTTCGGCAATGCGAGCAGGGCTTGGCTTTGATGCATCTAATATAGAGATAGATCCTGCGGCCTGAATTTTAAAACGTTTTTCAAAGTATTGATAAGCATCATGAAAAACAATAAACTGCTTATCGTTGAATTGCACCATGGTGGCTTCGATGCGACTAACCGCGGCATCAATTTCAGCTTTTCCAATGGTTGCATTTTCAAGATACTGAGTGGCATTATCACTCATCTTTTCAATGCCAATATTTGCAGGGGTTTTGGTGGTGTCTCTGCTAATGACCTTGACCGTTGCGACTATGAGTGATCGCGGTTATGCAATGGATACCCT
>JBNMQI010000042.1:0-15399 GCA_051277905.1 Gammaproteobacteria bacterium
AACCCTTTTCAGCAATGTATTTATCAAAGCCAAGTTTATAGCGCACTGCCTCTTTACGGGAACTGGTCACCACCATGGCTTTAGCCTGCCCACCTAACAAGCCCATCACATTGTCTTTAAAGTGCTCAACTATCACCTGTACTTTCTGGCTGATGTTATAGTCATGCAGGCGTACCCATTGATTGAGTTTTACCTTGGCTTTTTTACTCTCAACCTCTTCATCACTACCCTGTATTTTCATGGCCAGGTTATAAGCCACCTTATAGTTGGTGTAGTTCTTTAGAACGTCGAGAATAAAGCCCTCTTCGATTGCCTGGCGCATGCTGTACACATGATAGGCTTCTGGCTTATTGGTTTTAGACGGCGCTTCCTCAGGCTTAGGTAAACGACCAAACAGTTCCAGAGTCTTAGTCTTAGGGGTGGCAGTAAAAGCCAGATAACTCAAATTACTTGAGACGCGACGTGATGCCACTGCCGCATCCAGAATGTCTTCTGTACTGAGCTCTTCTTCAGGATCGCTTGAATCCACCATCAACACTTCTTTTAACTGCCGAGCAGTGGAGCCAGTTTGCGAACTGTGAGCTTCATCGGCAATCACCACATACTTACGCTCTTTAAGGCTAGTACTGTTTTCAATGGCTTCAAGTACAAATGGGAAGGTTTGAATGGTGACTATGATAATTGGCTGAGAGTTCTCCAAGGCACTGGCGAGCTTTTCAGACTTAGAGCCATCCCCCTCTTTGTTGTTAATGCGCCCCACTACGCCGTCAGTATGTTCAAACTGATAAATAGTGTCTTGTAGTTGGTCATCCAGCACTGTGCGGTCAGTAACGATGATAACCGAGTCAAAGTTCTTATTACCCTTATCATCACGCAATGAAGACAACTGATGAGCCACCCAAGCTATGGAGTTAGACTTACCCGAGCCAGCACTATGCTGGATCAGGTATTTGTTCCCAGGCCCCTCAATACGCGCTGCGTTAACCAGTTTGGACACCACATCCCACTGATGATAACGGGGGAAGATAAGAGTCTCTTTTTTATACTGTCGCCCTTCCCAATCTTGTTTTTCTTCAATCTGCAAATGTACAAAGCGAGCCAGAATATTGAGTAGATTCTCTGGCAGCAATACCTCATTCCACAAATAGTCGGTGGCGTATTGGTTTACATCTTCGGGTACATCGTTACCGGCTCCGCCTTCGGCTGTGCCTTTGTTAAAGGGCAAAAAGTAGGTGTTATCCCCCTCAAGTCGCGTGGCCATATACACTTCATATTGGCTTACGGCAAAATGCACCAGAGCACCCCGTTTAAAGGTTAATAAAGGCTCGGGCTTTTTGGTGATGGGGTCAACAGCAAAGCGCGTGGTTTTGTATTGCTTAATGGCGTTTTGCACCGCCTGTTTAAATTCTGATTTTAGCTCTAAGGTCGCCACTGGCAAGCCATTTACAAACAACACTAGGTCAATGCGCCAGGCTTTAGCCTTAGTGCCGGTTCCCGCCAAGTGTTCTCCTGTTGCCCAAGGGCTATAGACCAACTCAGGTACTACCCGTAAACGGTTGGCTTTGTAAGCGGCTAAGGTATCGGGGTTAAGCTCATGCTCTGGCTTAAACTGGCACAGGCTAAAACGGGTGCCACGGTCACGTAAGTCATGCCGCAACACTCCCAAAGTACCAAAGGTGCGCATTGCCTTGTTAGCCGCATTAGGGTCGGCTTTGTTTAGCTGTGCAGCTACGCGCTCTAAAAAGGTCTGCTCTGCGTTATTAGGATATAGGGCTTTAAACTTCTGCCATTGCTCGTCCTGAGTCTCCTGTACAAAGCCCAGCAGGTCTTCAGGGTACAAAGCCAGTTCACGGTTGTAGTTCTCAGGTTTACCCAACAACCAGCCGTTAGAGACCAGTTGCTTGATCATATCGTTCTGAAAGGTAAACTCGTTGGCTTTAACGCTCCCTGACAATACACTCATAAATCCGAATCCCTTTTATTTTTGTTTTAATATTATCGCTTTTAGCTGGAATTTTGACATTAGTTCTTTTACTAGCGGGGCAAGTTGCCTATCTACTCTTTTACCAAAAATCACTTCTTTTACATCAACATCTATCAAATGCCCTGTCTTTGGGAATACTCTTACTTCTTCTTCATAGTTCCAACACTTGTTTTTATGGCATAACAATTCTCTAGGATTTAACTTTTGGACTGCTGTAAGATTTTGTTGACCGTCGTAAGATATAGTCCGCAATTCATCAAAATTACTATTTTCTTTTACCTCTACACCAATGCAAACGCCCCTATTTCCATTCGCATAATGTGACCACATCAAGTCAATATTTGATGACTCACTCAATGAACAGAATTTTATTTTTTCGATCTCATTTTCAAGATTATCTATAATTTTTTTGTCAACATTATTGTCGAAGGTATAACAACCTTCCATTGGGTCATTCATTGATGCATAACCCGCCGCATATATTCTTGAATTAACAAGAATATCGACAAGATGTTCGAAATTATGGAAACCTCTATATTTGTATACGATCTTACTCATGCTGCGACTTCTTTACTATTATCTGAACTGGTACCTGACAGTTTATGAGGTCTATGATTTGAAAGTATTCACGAATGCCGCGCGCGCAGAGATGCGCAGGAGCAGTCTTGCCGGTGACAGAGTAATCAAACATTAGGCTGCCTTCCAGTTACGCACATCAATTTTACCGGTAACGGCAGCAGAGATTAAGGCTGTACGACGTTCTTTTAATAAAGACATCATATCGTTTTGTTTGCGAGCAAGTTCATCTAACCTATTAGTCTCATTTGCTAAGAACTCGGATATTATTTCCTGTTCTCCCAACGCTGGAAAAGAAAGTCGATAGTTGCCTATGGCTTGTTGTGATATTCCTAGAAACGTTACGCCCGTTCCATAAATTTTAATATGCTCTTGGAAAAATTCCGTTTGCATAAAGTAATACATAAATCTTGGACTATAGGCCAGTTGCTCATTTTTATTAATAGGCCGGAATAAAAGTAAATGGCTATTGAGACATGCTTTGTCAGGAAGTTCACCAACATAAGCAAGCTTGCCCATGGCCGCTCCATCTTTCATAAGTAGAAGATCATCTTCAGCGAGCTGAATATTACTATCACGTTCGTAACGCTCTGGGGATACATGGGGGCAAGAATCCCATTTAATTTGGTGATTAGTGAAATGGGCACTACTAACTACATAAGGCCCTACATCCAAATACTCTTCGGCCTTCAACCCTTGCCAACCTTGCCTCCCTTTCAATGACGAAATGTATTTAATTCTACTCACTTCCGCCCAATGCACCGGTACTTCCCCTAACCACTCAACCCCTGAGTCGCGCATGGGGGCATTAGGGTTGAGGCCTTTGGTGACGGCATGGCTGATAACGGCCTGGCGTTTTTCTTTGAGTAGGGTTATCAGCTGTTGTTGTTTGTCGATCAGGGTGTCGATTTTAGCGGTTTCGTGGTCGAGGAAGTTGGCAATTTTTTGTTGTTCGTCCTCAAGAGGAAAACCAAACTTTTCAGTAAGGTAGGCAGCAGAGTCTAAATTTTGAATACCTGTATTTTGTTTAATAGAACAGAAATTAATATTTGCACTATAAAATCTGCTAAAAACATAATTTAGGAAACCGCTACTAAAGCCATTGTTCGTGGTCATCTTAGCAACAAAATTAGATGTTACGGCATCGAAATCCTTATCGAATAAAACAACCTGACCAACTAGTGTTTTTGCTCCCCCACCAGATTTTTCGAGTAGTAAATCACCAGCTTTTAGTTTGCGATTTAACTTTTCAGATTCCTCAATCTTACGAAAGGTATAGCCATCGTCTTGTATCGTTAACTTTGGACGATCAAAATCAGCTACGCGAAGAACGACTGTATCACTCCCATCGTTTTTCGGCTCGCCCCCCCAAAAGCCATTCACGCACCCTTCAACTGTTCGCTTTAGCTGCATAACTTCCCAACATTCAGGAATCTGGCCTAGTCCGCTAATACCAGTATCTCTATACTTAGGATAGGCGGTATATTTTGCGCTCAAGGCTGTTTCAACGGCCATTACGTATGCACCTCTTGCAGCAGGGCCATGATCTCCGCACTGACCGCATCGAGATCCGCATCTATTTCCGTTAAGTCTCGTGGTGGCTGGTACTGATAAAAATGGCGATTGAAGGGGATCTCATAACCCACTATGCCAATCTGTTGATCTTTCTCGTCCTTCTTACTGGCGTCTATCCAGGCATCGGGCACATGAGGCTGCACTTCTTTTAGGAAGTAGGCCTCGTTAAGGGCGTTGACTGTTTGGCTTGGGTCAAGGGCGACGTTTTCATTGTCCCGCAGGTCGCCATCTGTTTTGTATTCCAACACTTGGCCATTGACTGCAAACAAACCATAAAGGGGATTGGCCTTGGTTTTATGAACCTTCTTGATAACCTTTTCGGCGTCTGGGTTTTTCCAGCTCACGGCGGCGGTAATTTGCTTAAGCTCTTTTGCCTCTAGCTTGATATCCAGCGTTTTAATGGCCGCTTTTAGAATACCTTCATAGCCATTCATGTCGTCACACTGGGCTATGCCAATGATGCTTTGTAATTGCTTGGCTTTGAGCATGATGTGCTTTTGCATCAGCCAGATTTGGCTGTCGAGCAGGTCTTTAATTTGTTTTTCTTTTAGCTCACTGAAATGGCTTTTGATGTAGGCACGGATCTCGATGGCGTTATCGGACAATTCACCGTAGCTATCGCAACTAGAACTATCACTCCAGTCTTCACCATAGGTCTCATATACCCACTTCATGGGTGCGTTTAAGGGTTTATTGGCAAAGCGTAGCTCAGCAATACGCTCGTCACTAAACTGATAAGACTCTCGCAAGGGGCGCTCTATAGTAATGCGGCGATAGCCAAATTCATGGGTAGCAAAGATTTTACTGGAGAAGGTTTTAGCTACCTCCGCTTTAGGGTTGGCTGACTGACGGCCACGGCTGCTTTTCTGCTCAGCTGGTTTATCTAACTCACGCGCGTCTACAACCTCAAAGGCACCAAAGGTACGAGTAATAGTTGCAATATCCTGCTCACTCATTTCGTTGCGTTTAGAGCCTAAAGACTTGCGCATTTTACTGCAGAGGTTAACGCCATTGATCAGTTGCACCTTGCCCTTGCGCTCAGCATCTTTTTTATTTGACAACACCCATACATAAGTCGCAATGCCTGTGTTGTAGAACATGTCGTTAGGCAGGGCCACTATAGCTTCGAGTAAATCAGACTCAAGTATGTAACGACGTATCTCTGACTCCCCAGAACCAGCGCCACCGGTAAACAAAGGCGAACCATTAAGAATAATGCCAATACGGGCACCTCCATCACTGCCGCTGTCACGTAACTTACTTATAAGGTGCAACAAGAACAACAACGAGCCATCAGACACACGGGGTAAGCCTGGACCAAAACGCCCCTCAAAACCCTTGAGACTGTTCTCGTCTTTAATGCTTTGCTCGATCTTCTTCCAGTCCACCCCAAAAGGTGGGTTAGCTAACATGTAGTCAAACTTATCGCCGTAGAGTTGGTCATTAGACAGGGTGTTACCCAGTTTAATGTTATTCACTTCCTGTCCCTTTATCAGCATGTCGGCCTTACAGATGGCATAACTCTCTGGATTTAACTCCTGCCCGTAGGCCACCATCTTGGCACCTTGATTAAGTTCGTGCACATATTCCATACCCGAGGATAAGAAGCCGCCTGTGCCTGCTGTGGGGTCGTATATGGTGCGAATAATACCGGGTTTGGTTAAAGCGTTATCATCCTCCATAAACACCAATGAGGTAGTAAGGCGCACGATATCTCGTGGGGTAAAGTGTTCACCCGCAGTCTCATTAGAGCCCTCAGCAAAACGACGGATAAGCTCTTCAAAGGTCAGGCCCATATCATGATTAGAAATGGCCTTAGGGCTTAGGTCAGTTTGCCTGACGCGCTGTACTACTTTATATAATAAGTTAGCATCGTTAAGTTGGCCGATAAATTCACCGAAGTTGAAATACTCAAAAATCTCACGGGCGTCTTTAGAAAAACTCTGAATATAACTTTGCAGGTTAGCCTGAATACCCGACTCGCCCAGCTTAGACAGATCCATCTTAGAAGTATTAAAGAACGATAGACCGCCAGTGGCCCGCAACAAAAGCTTTTCTTGCGCTTCTTCCGGCAGGTTCATAGCTTGGATTCTGTCGAGTTCAGCCAGCACCTGCTCTTTACTGTCTCCTAATACCCCTTCAAGGCGGCGCAATAAGGTAAAGGGTAGGATAATGCGTCCGTATTGGCTCTGCTTAAAATCACCGCGGAGAAGATCGGCTATAGACCAGCAAAAAGTTGCCAAATTATTAGGAGTTTGGGTATTGTCGTTTTGACTCATGTAATGTTTTTCCTTGAACAATAAAGATACAACCCGCACCGACTCAGACAACGGATGACGTGTACATATTGAATATAATTGAGGATGACAAAGAAGGGATGCGAACATCCGGTTCAAAGTGTTATATCCATTTGATAGCTAAGGTAACTTTTACTGCCTTAGAGGTCAATTTAAGTAGAAATTATTTAGCGAGCCAGTTAGTTAATAGTCCGCTTTATTGAAACTTACTGCGATTACAAAACCAATGCTGAACGTCTACAATTGACACATTGCGACGCTCAGCGAATAGCTCCATGAGCGAATTGCAGACAGTCGGGGATATTCGATTTTTGATTGGGCTATCGCCTTAATGCGGACATTAACGTTTAAGCTCAGCTGCGCCGTTTTTTGGCATCGCCTGGAGCGCCTTGTTGGGCATAAAACCATTCATTGTCTGCGCTCACCAGCTAAATAATCTGGTATTTCGCCAGTTACAAGTGTATGAATTAACCACTCAGCTTTTTGTTGAAGATTACTGTCTCCATTTTTTTTAGCTATGGTAAGTGAATTGTTCGCCAGGTCTAGAGCTTCCTTGTCTTCCCCGAAGAATCTAATTTGATTTGCCAAATTAAATAATGCGTTAGCTACGTTAAGTTCATCATTGAACGCTTCATATATTTCTTTAGCAGCGAGCAGTACACGTCTACATGTAGTTCTTTCTGTTGCTGCTCTATCTTTTACATCTAAAGTATTTAAATAAAACCCTCTTTGACCAGCTGCATTTCCAATAAAAACAAGGACTCCCGCTAACGTATAGTAGTCATTTTTGGATTTAGTTAAATTTACAGCTTCAGAAAAGGCAGTATCATATTCGTCCTTCAATGCTTTTAACTGGGTAATTACACCTTGCCTATATTCTTCTGTTATTGTTTGGAAACCTATAGTGTTATCAGCCATTATTTTAAACGCGGTTTCAGTATCAAGCTTTGAATATATGAAGGACACTAAATATCCTTTTTGAGCAAGGAAATGTGCTTTTACAGAGTCCGCATTAATAGATTCAGTAATCGCAATGCCCTCATTACATAACTGTACAACGTCGTTTACATCATCTTCAACAGGATCGAAATTGTCCATTAAACCTATAATAGCATTTAGTTTAACCGTTGAATCCGCTGATTTGTAGTAAAGAGCCCTTAGCTCCGATTTGGTATTTTCATCTCTAGGTCTATTTCTAATATCTATTACTTGGTCTAATTCATCCTGATTTTTTGTCTCGCCCCTATATATATTCCTATCATCGATCTCTTTCTCGGATTGCTCTTCTTTTATATTTTTTTCTTTAAGAAGTTCAAGAATTTCGTTTAGCTTGCTGTCCACATCGTGGATTTGAAGATATGGGAATTGTGCAATTAGGTGTTTGTTTTTTGCTAGTTCTGTAGCTAAGAATGTAGATTCTTGATGTATCGCGTTTAGTCCAATTGACTCAGCAATTGATCTCATTTCGACAATGACTTTATTACTTAATTTTCTAGGTGTGACAAATGACCAACTTTCAATATCATAAGCTCCAGAGTCTCTTAATTTTTGTGCTTTAGATATATCATCGCGAATTTTCTTTAGATAGCCTGCATCAGTTTTTCTCTCTGGTTTAATAGGGCAGTGCATTGCTAATATTCTTTTCTCAGAAAGAACATAGCCATCGTTCCCATCATCTGATCTTGTGCCATCTATCACTTGATAATCACTACCATGTTTCTCAGTCAGGATGGTATTGCACAATCTTGTAAACTCTTGTGGGTCTGTAATCTGAGCTATTTGTTCCTCAAGAGTCATAATATATTTCTTGCCCTAACGCCTTACTAATCGGCGCAAAATAGTTGGCTAAAATTGCGAGGAACGAGCGCTAGCCGACTGTTTAGCGTCCGTTTGAGTAACTTAGACTTTTTTCTCAATATTTAGCTCACTAACATAATTGAGAAATTCCAGCCCGAAACCATTCAAGCTAGACTTAAACACAATTTTTTTATCAGGCAAGATTGAGACTGGGATTTCTAACCCTAGTGTTCCTGCGTCTGTATTCGTAATTATTCCAGAACTAACTACATCACCAACCTTAGGAAGAAGTAATTTAAACTCAAAATACAAATTGTGCTGTGAAAGATCCTTAACAATTTTTTCAATAAACAAACTATCTTCCACTAAATTAGGCTTGAGTTTAAGTACCTGTCTAGCTAAATAGTAAGTATAACGAGACTCTGTTGTTTCCTTATCAATTCCCCAAATAATGCCATACCGTAACATTTCAAGTATTTGAATATGCGATACAGTCAGTTCATCAAGAATATTCATAAATGTGAATTTTTTATCATAACTCAAAGTAGGTGTTGTAAGGCTATTAACTACAGCATTACTAAAAAGTTTAATTTTTTCTACCTGATGGTGCTTTAGAACTAGCTGGTTAGCAGTTACTAATAAGCTTTGAAATTCCTCACTAATTATCAGATTTTCAATATTCCCTACACGTTCTGAGAGCATATTGAGAGAACCAATGACATCTTCAATCCATTTCTCTGCTCTGGCTTCTGCCGGTGGCTTCCATAACATGTTAAAGATCTCTAACAATGTTCCACTACCTGCCGGACATAAGCCTATTGCGGCACGAATAGTTCTATGTATTTTGTCTTCTGCACCCTCTAAGCTAGGCACATATTCCTCGATATCCAAAAATTACTCCTAAAAGCCTAACGCCCAAATAACAGGCTAAGTAATAGTTGGCTAAAATTGTGTAGCGAAGCGAAACGTAGCCAACTGTTTTTGTTCCGTTTAAATACCTTGTTAGGTGAATTACCACGAAAGGTGATCCATTATAAACGTAACGACACTATGAGAAACATTTACAGCTAGACGTGCTTCATACTCTGAAATTTGAGGGGGAGTAACACCACGACCATGTGCAGATCCTATGTGCGAACGAAATGCACCAACACCATCAATTATGGATGTAATACCAGTAAGAATTTTCTTCTGATCATCGCTAAGCTGAGTATTGGCATTTAATGTTAAATCTTGTCGTACAGTTTGCCAAAGAGGTCCAATATTCATCTTAGGTGGCATAATTAAAGAATGACGTTCAATATAGTGTTTCAATACTGCTTCGATTATTGAACTTGAAGCAGTAATTGAAGCATGAGGATCAGTATTAATATTTTGCAATGCTCGATCAAACTCAACTTCTATAGAGGCAAAATCACCATTTTTTAGATAGTCCTCTAAGGTTTTGCTTGCTACTGTAGATCCTGATTTGATTACGTAACCATTTGGCTTGTAGGTAAGATTATTTCTTGCTAATGAAGAAGTAATACGGTCTCGACCTTCTTGTAAAGTAGCTTCTACTTGAGCATTAGCGAAAAGTGATGAAGTGGACTCGCGATCCATAAAGTTTTGTATAACCTGCCCTAATATTTGCATAGCATCTATATCAGGATCTTGATTACACCGCATAAGCCAGTTGGTACATTTTTTTTCACAATTACCTTCCGGCACATCACCAGGTGCACCTGACTCCATAAATAATGCATTAAGTTTACTGTGGCTGTAATAGTCAGCAGCAATGACATTTGAAACAGCACCAATGACTGAGTTTGGAATAATATCGTTCAATGTAACTCCTTTTACCTAACGCCTTATTAGTGCGAACTTAAAAGCTATACTTACCTTGCAAGGTAGGAAAAAGCTATGTATCGACGCACCAGTAAATATCAAAAAATGTTATCTAAACCATACACTAGTGGAATGAAAACGGAATCTCATTTGGAGCAAAATGTTGACCATCAGCCAGTTTGGGCAATTTCAAAGCTCAGGCGAGTGATTGATATAACAGATTTTGACAGCGGTAATCCTATTGTTTACAAGCTCGAATTATACAAAACGGATCGTATAGTTTGCTTCGACGAATGTGTGGATGGTGCAATCTGGAAAAAGCGAATTGGATGGAGCCAAATTTTAGCCAGTATTAGAAAAGCAATGCCACGAAGAGTAAAAGAATGAATGTATAAGTCGCCTTAACCTGACTCTCCTCCTTATCAGTTCTACCTCGGTGGTATGTTAATGTTTGTGTTTTGTTGGTGAATTTACAGAGTTGCCGCTAATTAGTAAGTTTTTGGGCAGTTTTGTATTCAATCCAATTATTGAAATAATAGGGGTGTTTTGGGAATCGAACGGGGATATAAGGCTGATTTTATGTGCGCGGTGGTCTATGGGTGGTTAAATTTTAATGCTGCGGCATAAAATCATTAATTATCCATAATTTAATGTGATTATTTTATTCTTGGGACGAATAAAACCACGTTAAATAGTTAGCCATTGTTTTTGCTTTAGGACGTTTAGGACATTAATACACCCCCCCTCACCCACACAAAAAAATTACAATAAATGATTAGGGTATGTATGTGTATTAATGTCTTAATATTATATAAGATCACTCTAAAAGCCCCAACAACAAAGGGTTAAAACTTTAGGACAACCGCGTCCTAAAATGCCCTAAAAATACAACAGTTAGCCTAAATTACCGCGTTCCTTTAAAAGCATGTGACACTAGCACCGCCTTGCTTTGAGCGCATTGAGAAGCCACGCCTTGAGATATCAGCATTTCTATAACTGCCTTCTGCTCCGATACACTTAACTTCGCATATTTTCGGCTTTTCTTGCGCAACTGTGATTTATACACTAATGGTGACTTTTCAAAGATTGCACTTACTTGTTCAAATGCCTGTCCTGTTGAGTGTAGGCCGCCCATATTGCCCTCATGTGCTGTCACTGTGGCTGATCTACGATAAAGGCCAACACGAATATTAAATGCCGTTTTAATGTCACTGGCGCTCATTACAAAGCGTTTGTTAGACAAAGCTATCAATGCAGCAATTTTGATGGATTGCTCACCTAATCGGCCACCTAATAAAGCATCTTTTCGTTTTATCGGCTCTGCCAGTTCTTGGTCGATTTTTTTGTATTCGGCAAAACTTTCTTTGTTGAATGTAACGACTGTTTCCTCGGGTTGCATCTTAACCCAAGCGATAAATTCAACGAGATCATCTTCTGGCTCATAGACTAGCCCGTCATATAATTTTTGTGGTAATTCTTGTTCACCTACAAACATGACCCATCTGTTATACGCACCACTATCAGCCTGTTCACGTGTCATAGTTGCAAAAAGCGCCTCAGATGTACTTGTCGCCAATATGCTTAAACGTGGATTTTTAACTGGCTCATATTTGTTAGTGACTGCGTGACCTGGTTCAATTATCGACAACGCTTTGGTGTATGCCTGCATTAAATAACCAAGAGCTGCTTGTTTTGTTGAGTCTTTGTGGCTCAACCTTAGCCATTCTGCAAATTCATCAGATAAAAAGAACGTCGAACGATTGCCCTCTAATATTTGATGAATACCTTGTGCACTAGCTGGAGCAGAATGTCTAAACCTTACATTGTTTAGACCTACCAGATGGCCTGCCCCTTTTCCATGCAAATACTCTGCTGTCATTAACCTTTTGGATTTATAATCTAATATTTCAGCGGGTTTTCTTAGATCCTCTTTTCCAAACCCCGTTGGTGCTAAGACCATGTAATACTCGTTTAGTCCTAATCCATCACGCGACTTGATTGTAATATTAGTTTGAGCAAAGGCCGTAAGTGTAGATAGTGCGGTTATTCCAGCCGTAGCGACTGACGGATAGGTCATGCGATTAAGTATAAAAACCTGCAGCTCACCTAACTGATAAGGCAAGTTAAGTAATTCTTCTGGATAATCAGGCAGAACAAAGGCCGTTTCATTTATTTGCTTAGCGCTTTTGTCCAAATTTTCAAAGTCATGAACGCTGGCACCTTCATTGCTCTGCATGTGTTCTCGCTGCTTTACTTTGTTCCATGATTCGCCGTTAATACTTAGCCACTGGTCTCCTGCGTCCTTCATGGCTTTTTTTTTGTCGCTGCTATGAAACAATACCTCAAACGCACTAAACGCATCATGAGCGCCCTCACCGTTGTTATATAGATTGTCGCTTGAGCTTAGCGAATTAACACGTCCATCTTTAATACTGGCACTGTAGCTGCCAGATTCGCTCTCCGGGTGTCTGAACTTATTGCCTTTTTGCTCATAGCCAGCTTGGGCAAGAATATCTTCCACTAGGTACAAGGCGTTGAACTCGTCAATAATGGAGTCATGGCCTGCGGCTTTGCGCTGCTCCCTTTTGAGCTTTGCGGCCTCGCGCTTTTGCTGCAATTCCCGTTCACCTTGTATTATAGCTAATTTCTTTTCCTCCATTGCCTCTTTGAAAAACAACAACGGCGAAAAGTAGCTACCATCACGTTGATAGTCACTCTTATAGTAAGCACCACGGTTAGGCAGGTAGCATAGCTGCCCTGCCCGCTCAGAGGACCTATCAGACGTGATATCGTGAGATACTAACCAGTCGTTGAAACACTCCTGTATAAGCACCCAGTCAGCACCACAGCACGACTCAGACAACGGTATGATTATTCGGCTCTTCTGCTTATCTTCGGTTGCACTTCGGCTGGTGTAGATCTCGTAATCACAGATGAGATGTTTACGTAATAATGATGCAAGGTGGTTTATTGTTGGCGGGTTGTCGTCAATGTCTGCCCATAGATACCAGAATGAGCCGTGATCTTCTTGCTCTCTAAATGTGCGACTCATTAGTGTTGATGGTATTAGCCATTGTGCTTTTGCTTTATCAACCTGTTGCGGGTTATCAACAAGATCCCTAATCGTTTGTAGCGTTAACGTTGAGAAGTCATCCTTTTGATACTGACCTTCGCCCATCACTACATCTTCAAAAGTCCTTGATAACTCAATTTTTGTGCTAGAATTACAGTTGTCAGTATATAGATAAGCCCCGTCAGCCTGCCCGGTCGCGGGGTTTTCTTTCATCGGCTTAGTCACGTGACCACCCCGCAAAATATTCAACAGCTGCAGGGTTCATTTTCTTCCAGTCAATAAAACAACGCCTAATGCCTTTGTGTTCTATCCCGTGAAAATCCTTGATCCCGTCTTGATTTATATAACTGTATACTAACCCTCGTTCTTCAAGATTATGAATTCGTGCTGCAAGGTGGCAAACGCCAATCGGCTGATCCTCACAACGATTTATTGAGCCATACTGTGCCATAAATTGGTAAACTTTCTTAATTTGTATTGCTGTGCTCTGGGAACGTTTAAAGTGGCTCATGATTGATCCGCCTTACCTGACACAAAGGCCTCTACATCAGCAGCAGCCCATAACAAGCGTCCAGAAGGTAACTTGATTGGTTTAATGCCGTAAAAGCTGCCTTTGATGCAAAAGCGAGATCGGATAGAATTAGGTTTGCAGTGTGCAAAATCAGCGAATTGTTCTGTGGTGTAATTATGTACATTCATATTCATTTCAATGGCCTCGTGTTGATGAGCTACCATATGAATGGTGAAGTGGTATTAGCCACGGATAGATGTGTAGTTTTTTACCGCCACAGCGATACTATTTTGAAGAAAGCCTTCTTAAATAATTTTCGTACTTCATTTTTTCCGGTCCCCGTTCCTTCGCCCCCTTGTCATCTCTATCTATCGTTAAATAGGTTACGTACCAAGATTTTGCATTGCCCGGGTTTGGTTTATGCTCTTTTACCATGTCAAACAAGCGGTTCTCGTCGTCTAACGCTGAAATGAAGTCTGGCCATAACTCTTTAGGTTTTTCGCCACCAGCTTTTCGTCGTTTAAGATCATCAAAAATTTCTGCCAACTTCGGTTTTCTTAGGTTTGCAGCGATCTTTTTTTGTATGGCGTTATATTCTGGCAGCACCATAAGAGTTTTATATAGAGAACCGGCTATGTAAGCTTGGTTCAGCCTAGCTTCAATTCCATTGTTAACGTTGAGAACTAGTTTTGCAGCCAAAATGAATTTTGTGCAATGGTCTAAGAATGTAAATGCCTTGATAAATTGTTTAGGATCATCAGGAAACCGGTGATCTTCAGCTTTGGGATCAATAATTACTTCAGGATAAAATACCGCCATTAATTCTATATGTTTATTCCTATGGTCCGATGCTTTTAAAGGTTTTTCTTTTACATATTTCCCTCTAAAAAGAACAATATTTTTGCCCGTAATGTCATAGCCTTCACTTTCTAAAATAGACCATACAGCATCAATCTGATTTTCTAGCATTTGGTCAAATGGAATCATGTTTAGATTATTTACAATTTGCTGGGCATAAGGAAGTTCGGATTTAGTTGAATATAAATTTTCAATATCGATACTGCGAATTTCATATTTCGCATATTTCTGGCCTACAATTTTTACATTAGGATCTTTTTTCATGGTTTCAAATAACCTCAACTAAGCTAAGTCGACTATTATTTTCAGCAGAGTATTTGATATTTGCCTGATCCAAAAACCATGCTTCAATTCTTTCATGCCAAAGTCTGAGTAAATCTAAAGGTCTTTGCTTGTAGTGCTTCTCAGCCGTTGCACTGGGCTTATGCCCCATGAGTTGAGCGACAATACCCGCAGGCACTTCAACCCATTCAGACAGGGTAGAAAAACTACGGCGTAAACCGTGAATGGTTAGCCCTTCTAGCCCTGCAGCAGTCATTGCAGGTCCAAAACTTTTACGGGTCTCAACTAACCTCCCCTCTGTTCCTGAAGGGCTTGAAAATACCCATTGATTGCGGCGAGGTAAATGCAGCAATAGGGTTTCAACATACGGTGTTAGTGGTATTACCCTGATCCCATCCTTACCGTCTTTGCTGGTGGCCTTGTCTCTGATTGCCATGCTCTTCCATTGAAAATCTACATCAGACCATTTAAGCCCAGTTAATTCGCCCCTTCTTGCTCCTGTTAACAGTAAAGTTTGAATATATGCAGAGATTACAGGATTAGAAATACATCTGACTTGCTCAAAAAAAACAAATAGTTGTTCTTTTTGCATAACATCGGTTCGGGGATTGAGTTTTAC
>JBNMQI010000043.1:0-15196 GCA_051277905.1 Gammaproteobacteria bacterium
CAAATTACTCACTATGCTAGTTAATAGCGATAGGCTTCGCTATCAAGGTGGTCAAAATGCTACAATGTTATTTTTAAATAAACTTAAATGAGCACCGCTGAATGTCTGATGTTGTACTACTGAGAACGGGTCTGGAACTGCCTATAAATGGAGAAATGGGATATTTTAATTACTTCTGGTTACGAGATAACTGTGCCACCTCGTGGGATAGCAGCACTCAAGAACGTACCTTTGATATCTTTGAAGAATCTGATGATCTGCATGCTACAAGCGCCAGGTTAAATGAAGACTCACTAGAAGTTGTTTGGGGTGATGGCTATCAAAGTCGCTACGACCTAAATTGGCTTGGTCGTTGGCACAAGGGTGACAACCATGGTGATTTGGCTGTTCGTGCCCGTAAAACTTGGCATGGTGATCACTATCCAGATATGGCGCGTTTTACCTATGATGATGTCATGGCTAATCCGGCCAGTGTGGCTGATTGGGCGGAAGCCATGTTGGATGAAGGTGTCGTTCTGATTCAGGGAATGCCAAATTCAGACGAAGGGTTGCAAGCCCTATGCGAACTATTTGGAACTGTGCGTCCCTCTTTTTCTGGTTACGCCTTTGATGTTAAATCAAAAGCGAACCCTGAAAACCTTGCTTACACTACTAAGGCACTTGAGTTGCATACTGATCTGCCTGCAGAAGAGCTAGCTCCTGGCATCCAGTTCTTGCACTGCCGGGTCAATGATGCTCAAGGTGGCAACAGTATGTTTGTCGATGCTACTGCAGTGGCCAATGCGTTAAAGCAGTCGTATCCGGAATACTTCAGAATACTCACTGAATATGACGTGCCTTATCGATACACTACCGACCATCAGGATGTGCGCACCAAGCAGAGAATTATCGAGCTTGACCCTAATAATAGGGAGGTCAGTGGTATTAATTTCAGTCAGCACCTGGCAGATGTATTTGATTTCTCTCAACGTGAAATGGACAATTTTTATCCCGCTTTCCGCAAGTTTGGCCAAATGTTGCAGGACTCTCAGTATCTGATGACCTTTCGCCTCAACGCGGGTGAATGCATCGTGTTCGACAACCACCGTATCGCCCATGGCCGAGCTTCCTTTATCAAAGGTAGTGGCGCAAGGCACCTTCGGGGTTGTTATGTTGATCGTGGTGAGCTTCGAAGCGTTTACCGTGTATTGCGTGCAAGATATCCCAGTGAGGAAGTAGTTGTACCGCTTCAATCGCCCATAAAGGTGTAATCGATCGAACTTTGTTGAGGGCTATAAATTGCAAACAGAACAAGAGTTACGAGTTGATCTGGCCGCTGCCTTCCGGCTTATCTATGAATTGGATATGCATGAATCTGTTGCCAATCATCTGAGCGCTGCAGTGTCCCCAGATGGTAAGCAGTTCCTTATGAACCGTCGTTGGATGCACTTTGCAAATGTCACTGCCAGTAGCCTACAGTTGCTGGATAGTGAAGACGATAGCATTATGAAGACTGACGAAGCCCCTGATGCTTCTGCTTGGAGTATTCATGGCAATGTGCATAAGTCATTGCCACAAGCACAAGTTATTCTGCATGTGCATCCTACTTATGCGACAGCGCTGTCAACTCTGAAAAGTCCACATATATTACCGATCGATAACAATACCGCACGGTTCTACGAGCGAATTGCCTATGATACAAACTTCGCTGGCATTGCCTCAACTGATGGAGAAGGCAGGCGCATCATGGATACCTTTGCTGGTAAAAAAGCATTGATGATGGGTAATCATGGTGTCACCGTTATAGCTGAGACGGTCGCCGAAGCATTTGAAGAGTTGTATTACTTAGAAAAAGCATCAAAAACTATGATGCTGGCTTATTCCTCCAGCCAACCCCTCAATATCCTATCTCATGATTTAGCTCTAAAAACGGCAGAAAGCTGAGATCAATTTCGAGGCCAGTCATTCGCACACTTTGAGCAGCAAAAAGAGATGCTTGATAAAAAAGACAGCTCGTATTGGGAATAATAGCTAAATTATAGATCGATATCAGAGGCAACAGTGAACATTAAGAATGGCACCAAGTTAAGTCTTGTTGACATGCTACCTTTTTCGAAGAGGGCTTTCTTTAGTTTAGTGGTGAGGGATGGTCATTAGCTGATATAATTTATTCAGCAACCGTCGCTACTCAATGAGGCCTGATAGAGCTTGATTTAGCTGTGGTTCAGACGCCAAAATCAGACCGTCTCTTAAAGGCTTGCGTGATGATCCCGAATAACCCCCAGAAACTCTGCTCCATACTTCTCAAGCTTTTTCTCTCCGACGCCGCTAATTCTAGCCATTTCAGACAAGCTAGACGGCTGCACCGACACCATTTCGATCAGTGTCTTGTCGTGAAAAATAACATATGGCGGTGTTGAGTCTTCATCGGCGATCGATTTTCGCAGCGCTCGCAACGCATCGAATAGCGGTTGATCTTTAACCTCTGGTACCACCCTAGACGTCTTTAAGCCGGACTTTTTAACGCGGGTCTCTACCTTGCGTAGCATTAATGTCTTGCCGCCACTGAGTAGTGGTTTGGCTAGTTGGGTTAGTTTCAGACCGCCGTGTAAGTCGGCGTCACTTTCGACATACGAATAGACGAGCAATTGTCGGAACAGACTACGCCATTCTACGGCGGACAAGGCACTGCCGATATTCCAAGTACTGATTTTATCGTGACCATTGTGTTCAATCCTGTCGTGAGGCTTACCAATTAAGACATCGACTAAATAGCTCACACCAAATCGCTGTCCAGTTCGGTAGACGCACGATAGCGCCATGCGGGCGGCTTCTGTGGCATCCCAAGTGGGCGGTGGGTTGACACAAGTGTCGCAATAGCCGCAGGGTTGATCACGTGTTTCATCGAAGTAGGCGAGTAGTGTTTGTCTGCGGCAGGTGACTTGTTCACATAAGCCGAGCATCGATTCGAGTTTTTGGTGCAGGTTGAGCTTGTGATTTTCGTTGGCATCGCTTTGCTGGCCCATTTGTCGCATCGTGATGACGTCTTGCATACCGTAAGCTAGCCAGGCGTTTGCGGGTTGTCCGTCACGCCCTGCACGACCGGTTTCCTGATAGTAAGCTTCAATAGTTTTGGGTAAGCACAGATGGGCAACGTAACGCACATCGGGTTTATCAATACCCATGCCGAAGGCAATTGTTGCGACGATAACAACCGCGTCTTCAACCAGAAAACGATGCTGATTGATGGCGCGTTGTTCGGCACTCATGCCCGCATGGTAGGGCAGGGCAACGCTGCCTTTTTGGCTTAACCATTCGGCTATGGCATCGACACGTTTGCGTGACAGACAGTAAATAATGCCAGCGTCTAACAGGTGGTTGGCCTGAATAAACTGCCACAGTCTATCGCGGTTACTTTCACCTTCGCTGATTCGATAAAAGATATTGGGTCGGTCAAAACTATGCAGGTATACGCGCGCAGTCTGCAAGCCAAGCTGTTGGATAATTTCGTTGCGTGTGCGTTGATCAGCAGTGGCGGTGAGTGCGATACGCGGAACGTTTGGGAATCGCTCATGCAACTGTTGCAATTGCATATAGTCACTTCGGAAATCATGGCCCCATTGCGATACACAATGAGCTTCGTCTATCGCGAACAGAGCAATGGTTGAACGATTAAGCAGAGATAAAAAACTGGATGTGTTGAGACGTTCGGGCGAAATATAAAGTAGGTCGAGCTGGTTGTTAACCAGTTTTTGCTCCACTTCATAGCGCTCTTGACTACTTAAGGTAGAATTGAGAAATGTCGCCCGAATGCCGAGCGTATTGAGTGCATTGACCTGATCCTGCATCAAAGCAATTAATGGTGAAATGACGATGCCAACCCCGTCTCGAATAAGAGATGGGATTTGATAACAAAGTGATTTGCCACCACCGGTAGGCATTAGAACCAGCGCGTCTTCTCCGTTGACCAGTGTTTGCACAATATCTTGTTGTTGAAATCGGAATTGATCGTAGCCATATTTCGACTTAAGGATATTAAGTGCTTGCTGAATAGTGTCTTTGATGTCGGTGTTCATAACTGGCGCTGTATTTAAATTAGTTATGGTCGTTGTTCCTCCAATACTTCAGAAACAATTTTCCCCAGTGTTTCAATAGCTTGTACGTTTGTTTCGTTCCATGGGAAACCGCAGTTAATGCGTAAATGATTCTTAAATTTTCGGGTAGAGGAAAATAGTATACCTGGCGTTACGCCAATGTTTTTCTGCAAGGCACGATTGAAAATTTCGATGCAATTGCAACCACGTGGCATTTCAACCCAGAGTACATTGCCACCCTGGGGGCTGGATATGCAAGTGCCTTCAGGGAAATGAGTCGAAACCAAAAAACGGCCTTTTTCAACTTGTTCACGCATTGACTGGCGCAATCGAACCAGGTGACGATCATATTGCCCACTACTGAGGAACTCGGCCATAGCAAATTGATTGATAGATGAGGTTGCAGAAAACGTTGCTTGTTTGAGTTCTATGACTTTAGTTTTATAGCGCCCAGGTAATATCCATCCAATGCGATAGCCTGGAGCCAGTGTTTTTGAAAAAGACGAACAGCTCAGGACCATATCATTGAAATCATAAGATTTAGAAGACCGAGGTGATCGCTCGCCGAAATAGACATCTCGATAAACATCGTCCTCAATGAGTGGAACATCACGTTCAGCCAAAAGATTCACGAGCTCGCGCTTTTTTTCTTCAGGCATTAAGCAGCCAAGGGGGTTGCTGATGTTGGGGGAGGCAAGTACGGCTTGTATGTCCATTGTTTCGAAAGCATCCTCTAGTGCATCTAGCTCCATGCCGGTTTTAGGATCAGTTTCAATTTCGAGGGCCAGTAATCCCATTTTTTCGATTAAGCGCAGTACTGAAAAATAAGTGGGTGTTTCGACGGCAATAATATCACCACGTTTAGCAACGGCTTGTATGCTTAGTGAGAGTGCTTCGGTAGCACCGGAGGTAACAATAATATCATCAGCCGAGACACTTGTATTGGTATTGGCATATTGTAGTGCAATTTGCTCGCGTAGTTTTCGATCACCTGGTGGAAAACAGTAATCCATGCACTTTTCTGGGTAGCGGCTGATAATGCTCCGCGTCGCCCGGGTAAGTGATTTAACCGGCATGAATTCCATTGAGGGTTTCGATGTGCCAAAAGGAACAATACGAGGATTGTTAGCACTTATAAAAATTTCTTCAAACAGATCACCAAATTTAACTTTTCGAGGCTTGCCCGCAGGGCTAGTTTTTTTCGCAATACTGTTATTTGGGTTAACCGTAGTATTGATGAAAAAGCCAGACTGAGGTTTAGCATTTAGCACACCTTGGTCTTCGAGGATAAGATAAGCTTGAGATACGGTGGAAATACTAACGCCGAGTTGTTTGCTCAATATCCGCAGAGAAGGTGCTTTATCGCCAGGTTTTAATTCCCCTTTTTCGATCAATCCGCTAATATACCGCGATACCTGGTCGTACTTGAAAGAGTCGGATTTAGAGGGTAGAACTGCCATGGTTTTTTGATTACTGTGTTGGTCAAATTTAATAAAAATTGTAACTGTTATTGTAACAGTTAAATCACTATTATTTAACTCTGCTTGAAGCGCAAGCAAAAAATTTTAAATCAACTCACAGCAGAGTTGGTTGTCAGAAAGAGGCACAATTGCTAATTTCTGCAGGCTACAAGTTAAAGCCCTTTCCTCCTCCTCAGGTTTTGACTTTTTAACCCTCTGATTGTAAGATCTGAGGGTTTTTTTTGTCTAAAATTTGCCTAAAACAGCTAGGTTAGAATTAATCTGCCCGTTCTGCCTTTTCTCTTTGCTCTAATAGTACAGTTAACCAATCTGGATCCATCTCAGGAACTGAAGACAGCAGCAAATTAGTATAGTCTAGAAATGGGGGTGATAGAATTTCACTTTTCATGCCTTGTTCAACCACTTTACCCTGGAACATAACGACGATTTGATCTGAAATAGCCTTAACTGTAGCGATATCGTGGGTAATGAAGACATAGGTAATGCCAAGCTCTTTTTGTAAGCGAAGTAACAAACTTAATATGCCTTTTTGCACGATTTGGTCGAGCGCAGACGTGACTTCATCGCAAATGATGACCTCGGGTTCGGCTGCGAGGGCGCGTGCGATACAAACACGTTGTTTCTGTCCTCCGGACATTTCAGCTGGTAGACGATCAATAAAACTCTTATCGAGTTCAATCAATTTAAGTAGCTCAATCAATCGATCATCGAGCGCCTTACCTTTTAAACCCAAATAAAACTCAAGTGGCCGACCAATAACATCGCGTACAGTATGGCGTGGATTCATAGCGGTATCGGCCGACTGATAAATCATTTGAATTTTTTTGAGTTGTTCGATACTACGGTCTTTGAGCATCGGTGGTAATGGTTTTCCGTTAAAAAGAATCTTGCCTTTTGACGGCGGGAGTAGGCCTGTCATTACACGCGCGGCGGTCGATTTTCCTGAGCCCGATTCACCAACGATAGCAATAGTCTGGCCGCGTGGAATGTCGATTGAAACATTATCGAGTACTTTAACGCCTCCACTGTATGCTGCGTCAACGCGATTAACCTTGAGCACAATGTCTTTTGATATCGCTTCTTCTTTCTCAATCGAGCGAACTGACCAGAGGGACTTTGTGTATTCTTTTTCAGGGTTAGACAGCATGGTACGAGTGTCGGCATTCTCAACCGTTTCGCCATACCGCAATACCTTAATGACATCCGCCATTTGCGCAACCACGGCAAGATCATGCGTAATGTAAATTGCGGCAGTGTTGTACTTTTCAACAATCAAGCGCATCGATGCAAGCACTTCAACCTGAGTGGTAACGTCCAATGCGGTGGTTGGTTCGTCAAAGATAATCAAGTCTGGTCGTGATGACATAGCCATTGCGGTCATTATTCGTTGTAACTGTCCCCCAGAAACCTGGTGAGGATAACGTTCACCAATAGAATTTGGCTGCGGTAACTGAAGATCTGCAAACAGTTGTATTGCGTTTGCTCTGGCCTCCTTCTCAGAACTAATGCCATGACTCAAACAAGCTTCTATTGTCTGGTCAATTAGTTTATGTGCAGGATTAAATGCGGCGGCGGCCGATTGCGCGACATAAGCAATTCGTGATCCTCGTAATTCTCTACGCTCTGCTTCTGTTGCGGCGATTAAATCCATACCGTCAAAGTTGATTGTACCGCCGCGTATTTCACAACCAGGTCGAGCAAAGCCCATTGATGCGAGGCCAAGTGTTGACTTACCGGCACCCGATTCACCAATGATTCCCATGACTTCACCGCGTCTCAGGACTAAATCTGCGCCTTTAATAATAGGGTGCCATTTGTCGTCGCTATAACCGTCAATAACTATGCCCCGCATTTCCAGCAAGACATCTCCTTTTTGGCCTTTATTTTGAGTGCTCATGCTCTATATACCTCAGTCCTTTAATCCACTGGTTTTATGTAGGAACCAGTCAACAACGAAGTTAACAGCAACGGTAAGTAACGCAATGGCTGCGGCTGGTAACATGGGAGTTAATGCGGCAGTAATGTCATATTCTGCAAACTGAATTAATCCCGCTGTTTCTCTCACCATTGACCCCCAGTCTGCAGTAGGTGGCTGAATGCCAACACCGAGAAATGAAAGTGCTGCAATGGTTAAGAATACAAAGCAGAAGCGTAAACCAAATTCGGCTACTAGTGGAGGTAAGATATTGGGCAGAATTTCCTTACGCATGATCCAGCCTAAACCTTCGCCACGAAGTTTTGCAGCTTCGACATAATCCATCACAACAACATTGAGTGCGACTGCGCGAGTAATACGAAAAACTCGTGTTGAGTCGAGTACTGCAATAATAAAGATTATATTAACTATAGTTGATCCAAATATGGATAACAGCATGAGTGCAAATATCAAGCTGGGGATTGCCATTAGAACGTCAACTGAGCGACTCAGCAGGTGATCCAACCAATTTTGACTGATTGCGGCAGCTATGCCTAATGAGCAACCAATTAAAAAGGCAAGGAAAGTCGTGGTGACCGCAATACCAATTGTATTTCGAGCGCCATAAATTAATCTTGAAAGGATATCTCTACCCAATTGGTCAGTGCCGAATAAAAAATCACCACCCCAAGGAGCATAAGCCATATCAAAAATTTCAGCTTCGCCATAGGGCGCCAAAAAAGGCGCAAAAATACCGACAGTTAGATAAAAAGTTATAACTACTAGTCCAAATATTGCAGTGGGAGGTGCGGTCTTAAGTCCGCGCCATATATTCTCTGACAGGGTTCTACGTGATTTGATTTGACTGACTTCGTCAGCCGCTGAATAACCTTGGTCTTTACTACTCATTATTCAGCTCCTTATCGAGGGTGTAATAGACGTGGATTGGTCGCTATCGATATGATGTCGGCAAGCAAATTGAGAAAAATATAAGTTGCCGCAAATATGATGGCACACCCTTGAACGACTGGAACGTCACGCGAGGTTACCGCATCGACCATGAGTTGGCCTACACCGGGATAAACAAAAACAACTTCAACCACAACGACGCCAACCACCAAATAGGCTAGGTTGAAAGCGATGACGTTGACAATAGGCGCCCAAGCATTGGGTAATGCATGTTTAATAATGATTTGAGACTTTGAAATCCCTTTAAGTTCAGCCATTTCAATATAAGGGCTTGCCATTAAATTGATGATAGCGGCCCGTGTCATTCGCATCATATGGGCAACAATAACCAAAGTGAGGGTGATCGCTGGCAGTGCTGACAAATACGCTTGCTCTAAAAAGGTGGCATCCTGAGAAATATTAGCTAAAGAAGGAAATACTTTGAAAAAAGATGAAAAGATGAGTATTAAAATGTAAGCAACAAAAAACTCTGGGAATGAGATAGTTGTTAAAGTAATTCCATTCACCATACGGTCATAAATAGAGTTGCGGTAAAGTGCGGTTGTAATACCTAGGAATAGTGCCAGCGGCACTGCAATGAGGGCCGCCATTGATGCCAGAAAGAGTGTGTTCCCTAATCGGGGCCCAATCAGTTCGACTACTGCACGAGATCGATCTCCACCAGTCGATGCACCTCGGCCTGAAAAAGAATTGCCCATGTCACCTGTCATGACGCCACCGAGCCAATCTAGATAACGCTCGTGGAGCGGAAGGTCTAAGCCTAGCTCTGCACGGAATGCAGCGACTGTTTCAGGTAATGCTGCCTGACCCAATACTGCCTCGCCAAAGTCACCAGGCAAAAACTCGATCGAACTAAAGATAATCATCGAAACAATAATCAGGGTGACGAAGCCAAGCCCTAATCGTTGTAGGATAGTCTTTGTAACTGGATGCATATAAAAAACTCCTTGTATAGTTGGTTTGAAGTTTACTTTTATTATATAAAACCCATAAAACCGATTATTCTATTAAAAGCCAATTAAATTTATTTGGGCCAGACATCAGGTCTGAAAAGAGCTGATATATTTATTTTTGTTATAGAAAATTGTTTTGAAGTATCTTCATAGTCTTTAAGTTTTAACATAGTTAAAGGTGTGGTGGCAATCTTGTTGTTGTTTTATTAAAATAAGAAAACCTTTTTCCTCGACACAATAGCATTTCAAATTTGGGCTAAAATAATGACTTTGTTTTGGTGGCTGCTACGGCACAGTAAAAATCTATAGGCTATGATTTATTAAAAAATTAAATTTCTAACTCGATTTTTCGGCTATTGAAAAGTATTGCGGTGGGGCTTTGGCTTCACGCAAAATGAAGTGCTTTTGTCAGATGACACAGTCTAAGGGTTTCTTCTAGGGTAATACAATATAGATAGCCTCATTCTGAATATATTTTTGCGAAAATTTACGTTTTCAAGGATAATATTACTACTTTTTAAGCCCCCCCTCATATCATGTGGAGTTAATCCGTGAGTTCTGCACAAAACGAAACTTTTTCGCCGCGTAACCTGTCTGTCTTTGGTGCGTTATTATTTACCGCTTTAATATTAGGTGAAGTGGTTTTTTCTCGTCATGGAAATGACGATGTTACTGTTGGAGTGGGCACGGTTGAGGATATCGCCATGCGTTTAACTCCCGTAGTGACAATTGATGGCATTATGGCGGGTGTCACGGTTCGCTCTAGCGATGACTCCGCTGAAAAATCACCAATGCAATTATATGCGGGTGCTTGTCAAGGTTGTCACGCTTCGGGTGTTGCTGGTGCACCTAAGTTCGGTGACAAAGTGGCATGGCAAAATCGTCTTGGTGACGGTATTGATGCCATTGTTACTTCTGCTATTAATGGTAAGGGTGCCATGCCAGCAAATGGCGGTTCGACCTACTCTAAAGAACAAATTTATTCAGTGGTTGAGTTTATGTTGGCGGAATCAGGGCTATAAATTTTTGATTGTGGTGAATATTTTAAAATGACCATAAAGAAGCGAAGCTAGCCTTCGCTTTTTTATGGTCAGGATAAAGGGTATAAGAGATTAGGCTAGGCCAACGTAATTTGGTCAACTACACTTGTTCTATCAATGAGTCGACAATGGAGTGGCAGGCATGGGCAGCTTAAAGCAATCAGTGTTTAATCAGTTTAGCGACTTGAGTGCTCGACTTAATCTTGACTCGGGCGATGCTTGGCAAGTTCATGACCAAGCGCTTGGCATGAAACAAGCTGGGGAAGATGTGGTCTTGCTTTCAATCGGTGATCCTGATTTCCGTACGCCTGAACCCATTGTCGATAATGCCATTAGCCACATGCGGGTTGGACGCACACATTACTCGCCTGCTTTAGGTGAGCTTAACTTGCGTCGAGCCGTTGCTGACTATGAATCTCGGATATCACCGCTTGCCTGCAGCGAAAACGAAGTCTCTATTTATCCCGGTGTTACTTCGGCTATTTATAGTGTCATGAGCTGTTTGCTAAATGCTGGCGATGAGATTCTAATTGTCGATCCTCTCTATGTTGGGTACACCCCCATACTAGCCGCATTAAACTTAAAGGTTTCTGTCGTTTTAGCGTCATCTGAACATAACTTTGAACCACAACTAAACGACCTTGTATCGTCAATCACTGACGATACGCGGGTCGTGTTTATCAACACACCGAGTAATCCTACCGGTGCGATTATTCCACTTGAAACATTACAAGCGCTGGCGAGGTATTGCTTTGAAAAAGATATATGGCTGGTGTGTGACGAAGTCTATTCGATGTTTACCTATGAAAAGTCACATATCTCATTGCGAACGGCGGCCCAACAGCTTGAAAATGTCGTTGTTATTGATGGCTTGTCTAAATCACACGCAATGAGTGGCTGGCGGGTTGGCTGGGTCGTGGCACCGGCTGAATTGACCCAGCATCTGGGGCGCTTCTCTGCAATGTCCATCTTTGGCTGTCCTCAATTTATTCAGGATGCTGCCGCTTTTGCGCTTAACAATGACGAATATTATGTGCGTGAAATGTGTGCCCAGTATCAAAAGCGCAGAGATTTAGTTTGTGCGAGATTGGCGCAAATGCCAGGTGTAAAATTCCTCAAGCCAGAATCTGGCATGTTTATCATGGTCGACATTAGTTTTATCTATAAAGATGATAAAGAGTTTGCACAGAAACTGCTTAATGCTGAAAAGCTATCAGTATTACCTGGCAGCGCTTTTGGGGCTGGCACTACTGGGCATATTAGACTCTCTTTAGTTCAGCCAGAGAATATTTTGACCGAGGGTTGCAATCGACTTCAACGTTTTTTACAGGCGTGTCTCTCAGATCAATAGTCAGATTGATCATACTTAATTCAGTAATGACTAAATTAATAAGAAATAAACAAAGGGGTGCATGATGGCGACTTGTGGTGAAGTATTAGTCAAGATTTTACAAAACTATGGAATTGACACTATTTTTGGTATTCCTGGGGTTCATACAGTTGAGCTTTATCGAGGGATGGAAGAAGTCTCAATAAGTCATGTCACCCCCAGACATGAACAGGGTGCAGGTTTTATGGCCGATGGTTATGCGCGCTCCAGCGGCAAAGTCGCCGCCTGTTTTATTATAACTGGCCCGGGCATGACTAATATTGCGACAGCAATGGGTCAAGCGCTGGCCGACTCGATCCCAATGCTTGTTATTTCTTCGGTCAACTATACGCATCAACTTGGGCTTGGTGAAGGTCGATTGCACGAGATGCCCGCTCAACGAAATTTAGTGAGTGGTGTTTCTCGATTTAGTCATACTTTACTTCGAACAGACGAGTTACCTATGATACTGGCGCGCGCATTCGCAATTTTTAATAGCGAACGTCCAGGCCCGGTTCATATCGAAATCCCAATTGACGTGATTCAATCGTCTGCCGATCATTTGGACATTACGCCATTCGTACTACCCAGTCCCCCAGGTCCTTCTGCACAGGCGATTACCACTGCCATTGACTGGCTAAAAAATGCCAAGCAACCGTTGATCGCTATTGGTGGTGGATCAGTTAAGGCCGCAAGTGAGATTAGAGTCTTAGCCGAAAAGTTAAGTGCGCCAGTTATCAACACAGTGAACGCGAAAGGTGTGCTGCCCTATAACCACCCACTGGCTGTTGGTGGTTCTGGCTCATGCCCTGCTGTGCGTGAGGCTTTGCAGTCAGCTGATGTTGTATTGGCGGTAGGCACCGAGTTTGGCGAGACCGACTACGACTATTTTTTTGAGGGTGGTGTTGAGATTAAAGGCAAGTTGATCCGTATCGATATCGATAGCAGCCAGCTTACGCGCAATATCAGGTCTGATTTAGCAATCTGCAGCGATGCAACTTTAGCATTGCAAGCATTGAATCAATCGCTTGAAGGATCAACTACCTGTGGTAGCGGCGTGGCGCGAGCCATAAAAATCCGCAATCAATTACAAGCCACACGTGAGTCTGGCTACGAAAAATTCTTTGAGGCAATTCAGTCTGCTCTACCCGAAGTGATTATCGCCGGTGACTCAACTCAACCCGTATATTACGCCTGGTTGCATTACGAAACCAAAAAACCACGGCGTTATTTTCATTCAGCATCAGGGTTTGGCACGCTAGGTTACGCTATTCCTGCAGCAATTGGGGCAAAGCTAGCAATGCCGGATAGCCCGGTCATTGGCTTAATTGGTGATGGTGCTGCTCAATTTACCATTGGTGAAATGGCGGCAGCGGTCGAAGCGAAGCTGCCCGTGATTTTTCTAATATGGAATAACAACGGTTACGCTGAGATAAAACACTTTATGGCCGAAGGTGGTATTCCTCAAATTGGGGTTGATATTTATACGCCTGATTTTATCGGGTTAGGAAAAGCATTTGGATGTCATGCCGTTGTTGCGAATGATATAAACCAATTGCAACAAGAGCTAGTCACAGCCGCTGCACGACAATTACCAACGGTGATTGAAGTAAAGCAGCATGACTTTATCGACATTTAGATACCTTCTATTGGTTATTGCCGCTTATCCTGTTGTCGATAAGAAATTGCTTCCAGCAAATGCATTTGTTGAATATTTTTTTCATTGACCATGTCGGCAATGGTGCGCGCCAGTTTGAGTAGTTTGTGATAGCTGCGTGCGGTCAGTTTGAGTTTGTCGATGGCGGTCATCAGTATCTTTTCTGATATCAGGTCCAGTTGACAAAAAGCATCGATTTGATGGTTGGTTAATCTTGAATTGAGACAGTTTTGTCGTTCTAATTGCCTCGCTCGAGTTTGTGTAACCCTCATTCTTACAACATTGCTTGCTTCTTGCTTTACCTGTTTTCGATTTAAGAGTTCGTGGCTTTCGAGCCGAGGCAATTCTATTTGAATATCAATACGATCCATTAAGGGGGCAGACAACTTATTGCGATATCGATTGAGTTGCTCGGCGCTGCAATCACAGCTCACAATCGAATCACATCCTCTAGGACAGGGATTCATTGCAGCGACTAATTGAAACTGCGCTGGGAATTCTGCCTGACGCGCTGCACGAGAAATATGGATTTTTCCAGTTTCAAGTGGCTCGCGTAATACTTCTATAGATTTACGATCAAATTCAGTCAATTCATCAAGAAATAAAACGCCATTATGAGCGAGCGAAATTTCACCAGGTTTCGGATTACTGCCACCCCCCACCAATGCAACACCTGAGACCGTATGGTGTGGAGACTGAAACGGACGCTGCAACCAATTGGCGGCATTCACTGGTTTGTGACTAATCGAACGGATGCTGGCACTGCTCATTGCCTCGGCTTCTGACATCAATGGCAAAATGGTGTTTAGCCTCTGCGCTAGCATACTTTTCCCCGTGCCTGGCGGACCCATCATTATCATGTGGTGTGCTCCGCTAGCTGCAATTTCGAGCGCGCGTCGAGCTTCATATTGTCCATATACTTCGTCAAGATCACACTCGAACTGAGGTGTATATCTAAGGTCAGATGCCTCGAGTTGAGGTAAGGGGTGACCACCATTTAGGCTGCTACAGATTTGTGCTAGGGAATAGCTCGTGAAAATAGCCAGTCCTTCTATCAGCGATGCTTCAGGTTCATTTTGTTGCGGAATGATAACTTTTTTGTGTTGTTGTTTACTGGATATTAATGCCGGTAAAAGTCCTATCACCGGGCGGCATTCACCGCTTAGCGCTAGCTCGCCATAGCAATCGAACTGATCTAATGTAGACGCGTTGATTTGACTCGATGCAGCTAAAATCCCCAACGCAATGGCCAGATCATAACGACCGCCTTCTTTTGGCAAATCAGCTGGAGCGAGGTTAACGGTAATACGCCTTGCAGGAAATTCGAACCCAGAATTGATAATGGCTGACCGAACCCGATCGCGGGCCTCACGAACCGCAGCCTCCGGCAGACCAACCATAGTAAAGGCAGGTAAGCCGTTAGAAATGTGAACTTCGACATTCACTTCTGGGGCGTTAATCCCCTCTTGTGCGCGTGTCGATAATTGGGTGAGTGACATGGATTCCTTTCCTCGCCGGGTTGTGATTTATGGGTTAGACAGTGTTTTTTCCAATTGATCAAGTTTTGATTCTAACGCTTCTAGCTTGGCGCGAGTCCGTTGCAATACTCGCGATTGAATATCAAACTCTTCGCGACTGACAAAATCAAGCTGAGCTAGCTGTTGCTGGAGTAGTGTTTTAATCTGAGCTTCAAAATCAGATTTGACCTGTTGTAATCCTGAAGGTAATAACTGACCAAT
>JBNMQI010000044.1:0-14998 GCA_051277905.1 Gammaproteobacteria bacterium
CTGGTTTGATTGCCTGGATTTGCTGGCTTAGTTGAGACAACAATAACGTCATACCAACTAGGTCCGGTCTGGCACGAGTTTTTAAGTTAGCAATTTCTTCACTGATCAACACTCGAACAGGTAATAATCCAGGATCGGCGGTTGCAGCTATTTTATCACTGGCGGCTTGCAGGGTTAACGCTGCCCCTTCAAAGTCGTTTTCAAGTGCCAATTTATGCTGTGCAATACGTAATAAATAAACCACTTCTGACAATTGCCAGTCGCTGTCACTGCGGCCGTAGAGGTCGAATAGTTTAACAGTGGAATCTTTCAGTTCTTGTTGCTGATTTAGCAGCGCATCAATGCGTGACTCTGACTCACCAATACCTGATTCCAGTTGAGAGTATTGCATTTGTATCTGTGACTTCACCTGTTCTAAATTAGCTTTTTTATCAATTTGAGTGCGTAACTCAAGCAACAAGGCTAGTTTTTCAGATTCGTCTTTTTGCTGCATTTGCCAATAGTAAAAGGCGGCAGCCATAAGTCCAATAATTAACAGTAAGTTAAGCAATCCCAAAAAAGGAAAGCCACGCTTTGCTTTGGGTGATTTGGCCTGCTGGGTGTCGGCTGGTTTATTTTTTTCAGGCTGGGCAGCTTTCTGGGGCGAGTCTTGTTTTTGACTGTCGCTCGGCGGTTGACCCGGGGTTTTACTAACAGAAATTTTACTGGCAGAAGTCTCGTCGACCTTGCTATCTACAATGATTTTATCTTTGACAGCATCAACCTCATCAGTCTTAATTTCATCGGCCTTAATCTCATCAGAGGGTGAATCTGCTTTATTGGGTGATTTATTTTTACTCATATATTCAGACTGCTTGCTCGCTTGCCCATTCGGTAATCGCCAGTTGAATGCCTTCGTCACTCGCATTATTGGCAATAATGATGCGTTCATTATGTCCCAGATTTACAGCTGATTCACGCATTCTTTCGCTGATCAAAAGCCACGGGGTCTTTAGTAGTTGGCTAAGTGAGTGCCTGTCGACTGCTTCCATTGTGTTTTGCATGCCTTCAGTACTGGTAAATACAACAATCGTAGGGGTGTCTTGATGACAGAGTTTCTGGTAATGATCCAACTCATAATAAGGCAGCTGGCGACGATAAACTTCGCAATAATCCACACTAGCGTGACGAGAGCGGAGTTCATCACCAAGTAAATTACGGCCCTGTTGTCCCCGGAAGATGATGATGTTTTTACCCGTTACCTGTTGCAGTTTAGCAGCGGCCAATAAGCACTCACTATTGTATAGAACATTGCTCTCGCTGGGGCTGTGAATGAGGCGAGGTGTCAAATGGTTTATGTGTGCCGCTAATGCTTGGTAGGTACTCTCACCAATCACACCAAACTCTAAGTGAGACGATAATTGATCCACTCGCATAAACCGAAAGGCGCCATCAACTGCATTACGACTCACAAATAGCGCAATATCATAATGATTGATATTTTGGCCTAGGCTTAGGTGAAATTCAGTTGCGTCACATCCGACTATCTCAATGCTGGGAAAGTTCAGCATTGTCGCACCCTGTGATTGTAGTAGGTTATTCAAAACAGTCTGTTGATGCGCTGGACGAGTATTAAGTATTACCTGTCGGCTAAGTCGTTGTGACTTGGGCATGGTTGACGATAAAGACGTTGGCACCACCACAACTATTCGTGCAATTTAGCCAGTATTTTACTCGCACCTTGTGCCAGCAAATCTTCCGCAACTTGAATGCCAAGGCTGACAGCCTGCTCGACAGGCCCAGTTTTTTCCGCTCGTAGTATGACACTGCCATCAGGCTCTCCAACCAAAGCTCGCAAATAGAGCTCGCCATTGTTGAGTAATGCAAACCCAGCAATGGGCACTTGGCAACCGCCATTGAGTGTTTCATTCAAAGCGCGTTCGGCTGTAATGCGACTGGTAGTATCGCCATCGGCTAGCGGTGCTAGCAATTCTTTTACCGCATCATCGTCGCTGCGTACTTCGATGCCAACAGCACCCTGCCCAATCGATGGCAGGCAATCTTCAGGTTCGATAGCCATTTTTATTCTCGATTCAAAACCAAGTCGCTTTAGACCCGCACTAGCGAGAATAAGCGCATCATACTCGCCAGCATCCAGCTTGCTTAAGCGTGTGTTGACGTTGCCACGCACCCAGTTGATTGTAAGCTGTGGATAGACCTCCAAAATTTGACATTGGCGACGTAAACTAGACGTGCCTACGATACTACCCGCCGGCATGTCAGCCAACGAGTCGAACTGATTAGAGACAAAAGCATCCCGCGGATCTTCACGTTCCATAATGACGCCAATTTCCAAACCTGGTGGAAAAGAAACCGGCACATCTTTCATCGAATGAACCGCAATATCGGCGATGCCTTCGAGCATTCCAGCCTCTAGTTCTTTGACAAATAAGCCTTTACCGCCAATTTTGGCAAGCGGAGAATCGACCAGAACATCACCTCTGGAAACCATTTTCACCAGTGTGACCTTAAGTTCGGGATACAACAGACCCAGACGACGTGATACTTCTTCGGCTTGCCACAGTGCAAGCAAGCTACTGCGAGTTGCAATGCGTAATTCGGTAAGAGATGTTTTCATAGCCCGATTATAAATTTTTGTGGCTACAAAGCGCAACACGTAATAGTGCTAATAGGTCTGTTCATAAAAACCTTACAGCTTTTTAATTATCTTTCGGACCTTAGATAAATGCCGCCGGCTTACCTCAAGGGTCTTATCGATGCCATGGAAGCTGACATGATGGCCATTATTCTTGGGCATTAAACCATTCACACGAGACAAGCTAATGAGTGCATTACGGTGAATACGATAGAATCGGTCACCAAATTCAATTTCGAGTGCTTTCAACGCACCTTCAATTAATATTTCACCGCCAGTATGACCCACGGTGAGATACTTAAGATCAGCATTAAAATAGTAAATATCATCAACGGGCACCAGTACCAAACTGCCACGGACACGGGCGCAAATATGCTGACGAGGTGTAATGCCTTCTATTGACTGGCTAATTTGTAATGCCAGCGCCGTATGGACCTTAGTAGCAGCCTCCATTGCGGCCTCTAAGCGTTCTTTTTTGACTGGTTTAAGCAGATAGTCCACGGCATGAGTTTCGAAAGCATCCAATGTGCGGTCGTCATAAGCGGTGGTGAAAATCACCGCGGGTGGCAACGTCATCTTAGACAAGTGACGGGCCGCCTGAATGCCATCCATATCAGGCATTCGGATATCCATTAGGACAATATCTGGTGACATAGATGCCGCCATTTCAAGGGCTTCTTTGCCGTTACTTGCCTGTCCAACCACCTCATAATGGGGTAATTTTGCGATCATCCGATTAAGTCTGTCACGGGCCAATTTTTCATCATCAACGATCAAAATCCTCATCAGGCGTCTCTCACTAGATTGTTTGTCAGCATCGGCAATAAGAGTGTCACCGTAAAACGGTTATCCTCTTCTAGTTGCTGCATAGTGGCTGCACCCACATAGGTGATTTGAAGGCGTTCACGAATATTATCGACTGCCATCTGGTTACCCTCGCGGTTTTGCTCTGTTCGATTTTCAGGCAATGGGTTAGATATGACGATACGCACTGCATCCTTAACCAACTTGATCGTAATATCGATAACGCCCCCTGCGGATAGTGGCTCCACGCCGTGGAAAATAGCATTTTCAACCAGTGGTTGTAAGGTTAAGGCAGGCAACCTAAGTGGTATGTGATCATCTGATAGCGTCCAGTTGATGGTTAGCCTATCGCCCAAACGCAATGCCTCGAGCTGAAGGTAACTGCGAGTTAATTCGAGTTCTTGCTGTAAAGAAATACTGTCATCAGCAGACAAGCTTGCGCGAAATAAGTCCGATAAGTTTTCGATCGCTTGCTCGGCGAGGTCAGGCTCGTCGTGGGTTAGGCTGGCAATTGTATTCATGCTGTTGAATAAAAAATGCGGCATGATGCGCGCCTGTAATAGTTGCAACCGAGCCTGTGCCTTCGCTTCGAGTATGATTCTAGATTGATATTGAAAATAAAAATAACGCAGCGCCAGACCAACTAAAATAGCCGAAACGGATAGGTTACGAATAATTTCAAATGTCGCGTTCGGGCTCCCTAACAGGTGACTAATAGAAAATCGCATCATGTCATCAATGGACACGCTCAACAGTGTCATAACAAGCGTGATCGACAACACAACGCCAAATGAGATCAATGTCGTTGGCACTATATTTCGCACAAGCCCCCAGCGCGCGAGCTGACACAACGCCGCCGCCGAGATTAAGCCGATGCATTGCATGAAAACAGACAGTAAAGCGATGTGAACATAGAGACTCTGGTTGTTGTAACTCACTAGCGCAAACACAATCGCCACTAACTCGATCATTAGCAGCACGCGTAAAAATACATCCGCATTGCAAAAATCAGGCAGATAATGACCTTTTTGCCAGCGCAATGAATTATTTTCCTGTGATTTCAGCATAAAGAGTTGATTTGTTTTTCCTGCGCTGCAAGCATGCAACAATAGGTAGTATAGGCAACATTTGGGAAAGCGTGCAGACGCTATCCATTACAGACTAATCAAACAAACGACGTTAATTATGAGCAAACAAGATTCCCGCATGTGGGGTGGCCGATTTAATGAACCCACCGATGCTTTCGTAGAAGCCTTTACCGCCTCGGTTAGTTTCGACCAGCGCATGGCCATGGTTGATATTGAGGGTTCACTCGCCCATGCCAAAATGTTGCACAAAATTGGTTTATTGAATGATGAAGAGCACGTTGCTATCGAAAATGGCATGGCACAAATTCAGCAAGAAATTAAAACCGGTGCGTTCGAATGGTCCGTCAGCCTAGAAGACGTCCACATGAATATCGAATCGCGTCTCACCCAAATTATTGGGAATGCGGGCAAAAAGCTGCACACAGGCCGATCGCGTAACGACCAGGTCGCCACCGATATTCGGCTTTACCTGCGCACCGAAATCAATCAATGTCTATTGCAGCTTCGGGGTTTTCAAGCCGGTTTACTCGATTTGGCCGAGCGCGAAGCCGACACCATACTGCCCGGTTTCACCCACATGCAAGTGGCCCAACCCATTACCTTTGGTCATCACATGTTGGCCTGGTTCGAAATGCTAGACCGTGACCATAGCCGCCTGAAAGACTGCTTAACCCGCATGAACATCATGCCACTCGGTTCAGCCGCCTTAGCTGGCACCTCATACCCGCTAGATCGCCACTACACTGCCGAACTATTGGGCTTTGATGCACCAAGCCGAAACTCGCTAGATGCCGTCAGTGACCGTGACTTCGCCATTGAATTTTGTGCTGCTGCCGCTATTTGCATGACACACATGTCGCGCATGGCAGAAGAAATGGTGACCTGGTCAACCGCACAATTTAACTTTGTTCAACTACCCGACCGCTATTGCACTGGCTCGTCGATCATGCCGCAAAAGAAAAACCCCGACGTACCCGAACTGGTGCGCGGTAAAACAGGCCGCGTGAATGGTCATCTTGTCTGCTTGCTAACGCTCATGAAGTCGCAGCCACTGGCTTACAACAAAGACAACCAGGAAGACAAAGAGCCCCTATTTGATACGCTTGACACACTGCAAGGTAGCCTACGCGCTTTTTCCGACATGGTGCCCAATCTAAAGGTTAACCGTGACAGCATGTACGCCGCAGCCAAACAAGGTTATGCTACCGCCACCGATCTGGCCGATTATCTCGTCAATAAAGGTTTACCATTTCGAGATGCACACGAAGTCGTCGGCAGCGCTGTAGCCTCTGGCATCGAGCAAGGTAAAGACCTCAGCGAGTTTAGCCTCGACGAAATGAAAGCCTTCGATAGCCGAATTGAAAACGACGTGTTTGATGTATTATCACTCGAAGGTTCGGTCAATGCCCGAAATATTCTCGGTGGCACCGCACCCGCACAAGTCCGATTTCAAGTCGCTGCCTGCCGTAAAATGATTACGGCAAAGTAATAAAATTAAACAAACAGGTGTTCATGTAGAGAAAGCGTTACTCGAAAAAACTGGAATTTTATCCATACACTACAATAGGTTGTAATTATGAAAATTTCTATCGCGTTAGTAGGTGATCAAGACGAGTCAGTCACAGCGCATCAGGCTATACCCTTAGCCATTGGCCTAGCTGCCGACGCACTGCAAATCAACATCACAATGGAATGGATTTCAACCGAAGCAGTGAGTACCGAAAGGCTTAGCCAATTTCATGCAATTTGGTGTGTGCCTGACAGCCCGTATAAAAACAATGAGGGCACTTTAACCGCAATACAGTTTGCGCGTCGTAATGACATTCCTTTTCTAGCGACTTGCAGTGGTTATCAACTGGCTATAGTAGAATTTGCCCGACACGTGCTGGGGTTCGAAAAAGCCATGTTCGAAAAAAGTGATGGAACCGCACACAACCCAGAGACAGAAATGCCACTGATTTCAGCCCTGCCCGGTGCGCCAATCGAAAAATCAGCCGACATTATTCTAGCGACTGATTCTCAGGTAGCGACCTATTACCAATCAAAAAAGAACCAATCCGAAAAGATCACCGAAGATTATTCCTCCAGCTTTGCGGTTAACCAAGACTATCTGTTTATTTTTGATGGGTCTGACCTATACTTTAGTGGGCAAGATAATTCGTGTGCACCTAAAATATTTGAAATTCCACAGCATCGGTTCTTTATCGGCACCGCCTTTCAACCCGAAAAGTCAGCAAACAAAGGCCAAATACACCCGCTAATCACGGGCTTATTACAAGCCGCAGTCGAAATGAAAATCGCCACCGCATAAACCGAGTTTAAACAACACGGATCAAAACAACGGTAACCAAGCGAGTCATTCGTTAGGGGGCAATAGCCCCCTAACAATTAGGCTAAAACAGTACCAAGCCATTGGCCTATGTGCTCGATTTCTTCAGCACAAACACTGTGCTGCATTTCATCATACTCGTGCCAGCTGGGTTGATAACCCTGCTTTTCTAGCTGTCCACGCGCACTGTAAGCCAAGCCGACCGCAATCACTGGGTCAGCAGAACCATGCGCCAGAAAAATAGGAATCGCGTTGTTCGCCTCACTCTTCTCATCAGCTAAGGTTTCAGCCAGTGGCAAATAAGTCGACAAAGCCATAATGCCAGCCAGCGGCTTGTTAAAGCGAAGCCCGGTCTGTAGAGCAATCACCCCACCCTGAGAAAACCCCGCCAACACAATGCGAGCACTATCAATGCCATCAGCAATTTGGGCTTCAATCAGTTCAACCAACAATGCCTCAGAAGCACGAATACCGCTTTCATCTTGGCGTTCAGCGATATCAGCCGCAGCAATGTCATACCAGGCCCGCATCACAAAGCCCTGATTGATGGTCACCGGAATCATCGGCGCATTAGGGAAAACAAAGCGAACATTTAAATCAGGGCTTAACCCCAACTCCGGCACAATAGGCTCAAAGTCATGCCCATCGGCACCCAGGCCATGTAACCAGATAACACAGCTATCGGGTGGGTTTGATCCTGTTTCGACAATAAGAGGGGCATCGGACATATCGGTTAAACCTAAAAAAATGATGTGGATTATAGCCTGCGTTGGCACTAAAAATTGAGGAAATTAGAATTTGCTAGAATCTTAAATAATTTCAAGTGGGCTAATAACTGCGTCACCACCGCGGCCTAAAACATGTGTGTAAATTTCAGTGGTTTTAACATCCCTATGCCACCATTGTGCTTGAACAGTACGAATATCAGCACCGCGTTAGAATAGATGAGTAGCAAACGAATGCATACCATTAACCAAAGCCCGAAGCCATATAACAGGCAAGTCGTCAGCCAGTACGTACCATTTAATTTTGATACAGGCTAACTACCTCCTACCGCATCAGTACAATCAATAGGGCATCCACGCTTTAGAAGCTCCAAATTTATCTACGGCCTTTTGATCAAACCTAGGGCATAACAGTCCTTCGATACGTTATTTGGTCATACCATCGTTAGCATTTTTGAATTACCTGGATTCTATTTAATAGAGAAAAACCCTTCACTCGCTCAAATGCCATGTACCCACTGCTTCCCTAGTTTTTCCCAAACTTGTTTGTATTATATGGCGCACCCACTAAAGACTTAAAATGACTTTCAAATTTTTGACTCAGATAGCACCAATGCTCCAGGTTAATGCTCGAAGGATTGACTAGTTAATGCATCTTTACCACACATAAAAGAGACGGACAAAGCGTGAGTTGTAATAGTAATAGGGGGTCGCATCGAAAGAAACTTGAGTATTCCTTGATTTTGGTATCACCATTCTAATTATGGAATATAAGGTGATACTTTCTCAACTGACAAATACAAGTCGTTGTTTTACAAGATTCAGAAAACCGCGTATTGCTGGAAATGCACTATTTTAGCCATAATTTGAATTACTGATGGGCACGGCAAAACAAACGTTGACACATATGAGCAGAATATTTATAATTAGGGTCACAACCTATTGTTTGAAATTCTGCGCTCAATCACTACGTTGTTCACATAAAACCAAGAGATGGGTCCAATGCCAAATATTAGAGGAAAGGCTTATGGCATTAATGTCATTACGCCGGTAAAGAACTGGAAAACTAAGATTTTGAATATCCTATTCAAGATACTTACTTTAAAAGTACTCCAAAAAGATTTACATAGCCTTTCATTTATTCATTTTGCTCGCTGGACCGTGATACCAAATAAAGCATTTCCTCACTTCCCACAACAAACTGCCCAAGAAAACTTAAAATATGATTACATGATGTTTGAAAGTAATTTTAATGGTTCATGGAATGAATACATTGATGCTTTTAACTCAGTACTTTCTCTTAAATTAAATCTTATTTGGTATTGGAGTGAAAATTACCCTGGCTCTCAACCTTTAACACCTTTTAAAGACTATATAACTCATAACCAAATTTATACTGATTACTACTATATGGCTTACCCTGGCTCTACCGTTAACGATGTTAAAAATGCTTTAACCGTCACTCGGAATTTTGAAAAACTCGTCAGTAGTTTGGAAAAGCCCGATAAAGACTTCGAAAAAGCGTTTAATTCCTTTTTCATTAAAACCCAGAATCAGCTTGGAGCAACCGGTTCTCTTGGACCTGAAATGACGTAGTGAAAAATAACTAATTAGTTTTATGGAGAGTAATAGTGAGTAATTATTATGAAAAATTTTATGGCTATACAGGTTTTTTTCCTATTTTAAAGGGAAAAAATCGAGAAGTGTCACACACCATTGAACTTAGACAGATATTAAACGTTTTACCCAATGATGGAGGATCTTTATTTTCTCGAACTGGGCTCGTTCACGGAGCAAGGTTATTTATATTAGATGATGTTATTTACAATGGCCATCCCAGTACGGCAGAGCATTTAGAATACGAATATTTAGCAGTCTCATTAACCTTTGATGGTGAGCTTGAAGGGCTCTCTAACCAATTAGCTAAGGTTGGTGGCGAAGAATTTAAAAAAATATTTTGCCATTGCTATGGTTATGATGAGTTAGACATGAAAGAGAATTGTATCCTTAAGTTTCTAAAAGCAGGCCAGGTCACAACATCTTTTTTATATGTGGAAAGTGATGGTGATCTTCAAGAAACATTACGTGCATTATTAGCAAAGAGATTAATTACTGAAATGCTTGAACAAGCCCAGTTTTTAAACACTACTGATAAAAAAGCACTAGTTTTAGCAACTGCGGCTAACATTGCATCTGCGGTATCACCACTGGCTGGTGACTTCATTTAGTCAAGGAAATAATAATGAGTTTAGACTTAACAGATATTCAAGGTAACATTTTAAGGGCATATGCGTTTCCTTTTGCAAGGTATGTATTTCTCAACTTGACCAACCAGCACCTAGGTGAATTGTTTTTAAAGGCAATCATTCCTCACGTTACTAATTCTGAAATATGGCTTGATTCAAAGCCTTCAAGCACTTTGAATATCGGTTTGTCTAGAACGGCATTAACGACCTTAAATGTGCCCACTGCGAGCATTAATTCCTTTCCAGTTGAGTTTTTGCAAGGAATGGCAGGGCGCGCGGCTGCACTTGGTGATGTGGCAGATTCTGCACCAGCTAACTGGGATACTATATGGCACAACCGAGTTGATTTATGGGTATCTATTAATGCTCTAACGCCTGAAGATAGGGAAACAAAATTTAAACTACTTAAAACACTAGTTGAAAAAACTCAAGGAGCTGAAATTCTTGCTATTCAAAATACTCAAGCTTTAACAGTTAATGGTGCTCTCTCTAATAAAGAACATTTTGGTTATAGTGATGGTTATGCTCAGCCTAGTTTTAAAGGTAGCCACACCAAGGACACGCCTGGTGACGGTAAAATCGCAAGCAAAGGTCAGTGGGAAGATTTGGAAAATGGGGAATTCCTTTTAGGTCATCCAAATGAAGCCGAAGAGGATGGAAAGCTTCCAATACCAATGATTCTAGCTAAAAATGGCTGCTTTATGGTTTATCGAAAGCTTGAGCAAAACGTGAAGGCATTTAGGGATTATGTCGACGAATGGGGTCAACGGTATCCAGGAGGTAAAGAAAAATTGATGGCTAAGTTTATGGGCCGCTGGCGAGATGGGACTCCTTTAGCCCTTTCCCCCAATGAAATGAACCCTGACTTGGTCAGTGATAACGATCGTGTCAATAATTTTGTCTACAATGATGATATGCAGGGCTCGAAATGTCCGTTGGGTGCACACATTAGACGTGCAAACCCCAGAGATAGTCTTTTATTCAACGGCAAGTTACCCAGCCGAAGACGAATCATTAGGCGAGGTATGCCTTACGGTAATTATGTGCCTGAAACGGAACCTGTGAATACCGAGGAGCGAGGTATTATTTTTATGGCGCTCAACTCTAGCATTGCACGTCAGTTTGAATTTGTACAACAACAATGGATCAATTATGGAAATGACTTCAGTTTAGGAGAGGATAGTGACCCAGTTCTAGGTAATAGGCCAACCCCAGGACGTTTTGTGATTCCTGGAACAGATGAAACTAACCCACCTTTTATCTGCAGTGATATGCAAACTTTTATTACATTAAAAGGTGGTGATTATTTCTTTTTACCAAGCATTACCGCCTTACATCAATTGTCATTGGGGCAGATAGACCCACGATAATCGTAGGGCACTATTGCAAACAGGAATTCACTAACTTAAGCAGACAATAATATGGCGTTTGAAAATATTGCGAATAACAAAAATATTAAAAAAAGGATAGCCGAGGGAAAGCCGATCCGAGTACTTTCAATAGATGGTGGTGGGATGCGCGGCATCATACCAGCAACATATTTAGAAACAATGGAAAATATTTCTGGCTTGGGTGTATCAGAATTATTCGATGTGATGGTTGGAACGTCGACTGGAGCTATTCTGTCTGTTGGATTAACAGTTGCAAATGAAAAAAATAAACCTAAATACAAGGCATCTGATTTTGTAAAACTCTATCAAAATATGGGTAGTGTTATCTTTCATAAAAAACATTCAATGTTCAAAGTTTTAGACGGAATATTTCGGCCAAGTTATGATCCGAACGGATATGAAAAGTTATTAGAGGAATATTTTGGAGAAACAACTATTTCCGAAGCACTTACAGAAATAGTTGTTCCTTCAATCGAACTTCAAGATATGAAAATGCATATTTTCACTCGAAGTAAAGCAAGAAAAGAATCAATATATGATTTTAAAATTCGTGAAATAATTAGAGCCGCAACAGCTGCTCCCTCCTTTTTTCCTGCTGCAGATTTAAATGATGTTGATGGTAAATCTATGGGGACATTTGTAGATGCAGGGCTAAGCACTAATAATCCAGGGATGATTGCATTAGTAGAAGCTAAAAAGTTAGCAAATGACGCTAATTTTCTATTTGTGTCTTTGGGTACAGGAGCTATTTCAAAACCTATTGATGCAATGAAAGCAAAAAATTGGGGTGAAGTGGAGTGGCTTAAAAGTATTTTTGACTTACAAGGAGATGCCCAATCGAGTTATACAGAAATTGCTATATCTACTTTTCTTAAAAATAATAAAAACAATTCTTACCATCGGTTTCAAATTGATTTACATCGACTCCCAATTCAATTGGATGACACCAAACCTAAAGATATTGAAGAACTTAGAGTGGCAGCGATTAAAGCCACAAAAGAACAGTTCAATACAATTAATCAACTCACACAGCGTTTAATGGAGTAATTAAGTGAAATCTTTTACCGCATGGTTTTCAAATATTGTTGAGAGTAACAATTATGATTATCTAGATGAGACACACCCGCTAGGTCATGAATTAGATCAGCAGGCTGACAAAAACCCAAAAGGGTTCATAGGTTTTGTGCATTTACTGGGTACTTGGGCGAAAGAACACCCAGGAAATATATTAAAAGTCATTCATAAATTGCGTCCAGTTTTAACCATTAAAAATGTTAGTGCAGTTACTAGTTATGAAGCCGTAAAAGATGTGCTAGGTCGTGACAGCGACTTTAATGTTACTTACGGGCCCAAAATGGAAATTATTACAAAAGGAAAGGGGTTTTTCCTGGGCATGGATGATAGTAGCCAGGGCTTTTCTGCAAGAAATAATATGCAAATGCTATTCAGGCGTGATGACTTGGATAGCTTGGTTAAGCCAATTATTAGGTCTTTATGTAAAAGCCAACTTGAAAATATCCCCGATCAATTTGACCTTGTGGATGATTATTTAAAGAACATACCATCAAAATTTGCTATTCAATATTTTGGTTTACAACAAACAAAACCTGAGTGGTTATTGAAAACAACCCAAACTCTATTTGAATATTTGTTTATTGATGTCGTTAATGATCCTGTGCTCGCTAAAAAAGCAGCTAATGCTGCTGCTGAATTAAGACAACAATTAGATGAAGTAATTGCATTTTCAATAGAAAATATTGAACAGAGTAGTTTAGTTCATTCTGAAACCGTCATCGCCAGAGGCATCACTTTAAACAATGCGGGTGTGAATGGTTTTGATCCTATTAATTTAAGAAATAATATTTTAGGATTATTAATTGGTCTAGTGCCTACGACTGCAAAATCAGCAGCTATGGCGTTTGATTACGGAACACAAACACATGAAAAAGCTGACCACTTTTACCAAAGCTATCAAAATAATAGTAATGAATCATTTCAAAACACAGTTAGAGAGTTAACACGTTTGAACCCAATTAACCCTGGCTTGTTTCGTAAAGCCGCATTTGATACGCAAATCACTTCTGGGGGAAAGCAATACCCCATTAAAAAGGGCACCCTTATTTTCGTAGGCACTTACACTGCCATGCAAGATAAAAAGCATGTTAATGATCCTTTGAAAATTAAAATCGATCGTCCAGAAAGTGTTTATTTGACTTATGGTTTTGGTTTGCATGCTTGTTTTGGTCGCTATATAAATGACTTTCATGTAGCTCAATTGCTCGAGAGTTTATTTGATAAAGGTCATTATATTCGTGAGGAAAATTCAACCGGCAACTTAAACTTTGAAGGCGTGTTTCCAGTTTCTTTAAAGATAAAGAAAGTTTTAGATTAATATAAATATAAAAGGCCCATTCAATGAATAAAATAAAGATAGTTTTGCCTGCGAGCTTTTTAGTATTGGCTACTTTAGTACATACCAATTCGATTGCTAATGGTTATGAGTTTCTACATCAATCTGCAGAAGGATTAGGAAGCGCTTACGCAACTAATGGAACAGCTATTAATGATATCAGCGCCATGTTTTCAAACCCTGCTTCAATTATTCGCTTTGATGGTATTCGCGCATCAGGTAACTTCACATTAGATTTACCTCGTTCTGAAATGGATAGCGCTTCTGCAACAGGCCCCTACAGTAGTGGGGCAGTTATTGTAGAAGGTTCCCCTTCTAAACCTAAGCAATTTATTGATACTGCGTTTGGAGCTGCTGGGTATATGACTTACGAATATGAAGAAGATTTAATCGTTGGTTTTGCGATTAATGCACCTTTTGCATATGTTTCAGATTATGTAGATACCGCAGTTACTCGATATACTGCAACAAAAACGGGGTTACAGGCGATTAATTTTAGTCCGACTTTTGCCTACCGAATCAATCAAAAATGGGCCATTGGTGGTAGTTTAAACATTCAAGATTACGAAGCCACCCTGGGCACTCAGGTTGCAACCTCTGTTGATGACCCTAACGTAAATACTGATATATCAAGTCTTATTGAAGGAAGTGATATTGGTTATGGTTTTTCCATTGGTTTTGAGTTTCAACAGTCGGATAGAACTCGTTATGGTGCGTCTTTTCGTTCGAAAATTGACCATCATTTTAAAGGAACAGTCAAACTATCTGGAACAGATGCTAACTTAGCTTCGGGATCAACTTCACTACCGTCTTTAACCAATTATAATGGCGTAGCTAAATTTGATATTAGTACACCTTTTATGCTTCAGCTTGGTTTACTTCATAAGCTTAATGAAACCTATGAACTCTATGCTAATGCAAATTTAAGTGGGTGGAGTGCTTTTAAAGATACGCATATAACTTATGATAATGGCCTGCCAGAAACAGTTGTTGATAATGATTGGAGTGATAGTTGGTATTTAGCCGTAGGAATGGGTTACCAATACAGTGAAAAAGTAAAACTTAGAACTGGAATGGCTTATGATTGGACTCCAACTCCTTCAGCAGCAGTCAGTCCCCGTGCACCAAACAATGACCGTTATAACATTGGACTTGGTGCAAGCTATCAATACAGTCCAGCAACCAAAATAGACTTTGGATATCAATATATTAAATTTACCGAAGTGACTATTGCCCTTGCTGGCGGAAATAATGTTCCAAGAGGCACATTGAATGGGAAGATTAACTTATATGCTAACGTATTTATGCTTCAAATGAACCATCAGTTCAATCTATAAACTAATTAATAAATAGAGTACACATGTTAAAAA
>JBNMQI010000045.1:0-14983 GCA_051277905.1 Gammaproteobacteria bacterium
GTAAATTCACCACCAATCAATAATTCGAGGATATTGTTTCTAATAAATCAGCGCATAAGGATGTATATACCTCCTATAAAATAAAAGTATGAGCCAAGTTAACAGTATGAAAATTTTGGTTTTAGTCAATATATACCTGAACATCTTCAAAATGCAGGTTTGAATTATTGAAAATTGTCATTAATGGTAATGCCAAGTGAATCAGCAATGACAGGCAAGGTAGTCGTAAAAAATTGATTTATTCGCCGTCGAAATTCTTTGGTCGTTGCAAAGTACTGACTATTTCTGGCATATTTATTCATAACCTTCCATAGTCGTTCTATCGGATTTAAATTGGGACTATAAGGCGGTAAATAGTGTAAGGTGATATCCAGTCTTTCTGCTGCCTCTGCCACTAAGCCAGAACGATGATACCCCGCTCCATCGAGTATCAGATGGATAGTCCTAATTGTTTGATAAACGTCTCGTGTCCTGGTAAGAAAATCAACAATCGACTCACCGTTAACGGTCTTATCATATTGCTCTATCACTGCTTCCTCTAAATGCCCCAGTCTGATTGCACCAACAATATTAAGTCGCGTGCGGCTGCCGGTGTTCTCTATCGGTTTGTCCACGCCTTTTTTTATCCATCCTGATGTTATTTTGGTGGCCTGAGTAGGATGCACTGCATCCATGAATAACAAGGGCTCATTCTCGCTGAGGTTGTCTTTTAATTGTTCATAATATTCAGTAAACGCTGCTTGTTTATCCACGTCAAACTTATGGGGAACACCTTTAGGCTGCTTGTAGCTGAACTGATGCTGATGCAACCATTTGTTCAATCCTGATACCGTATACTCCACCTCAAAAGTCTCTTTTATGTAGGCAACAATTTGGTGGGTGTGTAAATACGTCACCTCACAAAGATGGGTAATCAAGCACTTCGTTTGTTCGGTATCCAGATACCCACTTGAGCCACCGCTTGTAGAGGTAAGTTTCCCAAGGGTGTTGAAATCATTTATGTGTCGGGTAACACTGGTTTCATGCAAGAGTAACGCGTCTGCAATAGATGCTATTGACCAGTCTTTTGCGAATAAGAGAACGGCTTTAATACGATCGCACTCACGCTTATCGCGACATTTTTTATGGCGTGATATCAGTGTCTCTTTTTTGGTCTGCTGTGAGAGATATTTTCTTCATGGCTCAATCATGATCTTTTTATTGAAGAAATCTAGTATTTTTTGAAAAACACTGTATTTTCAATGATCACGGGTATAGTCCAGTAACAGAAAGTACCCCACCATTAATGGTACTTTCAATGGCTGCAAATAAACTCAATCGACGAATTTTGTGCATGGTTGGTGTGACATCTAATAAATATTTTGATAATAGTTGTTTTACATTCATAGTGTTTTCCGTGATTATTTTTGTTTGGCGATAGATCTGATCACCAAACACTATGAATGTTCACTTTACTTTCTAATTGTCTTATTGTTTTTTATGTATATTTCGTGGGGATTCGTCAGGTTCTGGCACCTTGATTTCGCTGTGTGCTTATACAAGCAGTATAAACACACAGCGAAATCAAACTACAGCAATTGCAGGTCAACCACGATTTGAGTCTGCGCGTCTAACTTTAAGATACCTAAGCAAATTCTGTTACCGACATTAAGATAGTCAGGAGGTTTTAGCCTTAAACCGACCTCTGGAGGCATACCTGTTGAAATGATATCGGCAGGTTGTAGACTCATAAATTGACTCAGATAATTCGTATATGAGTCTGCGCAATGCAAACCATCGGCATAGCGTAAACGCCATTCGCCTAGCCGTATTGGTAACGTCTTATCAATTCAATTGTTTTCAGGCTTCCTTGGAACTCAGATAAACGCGTACCTTCGAATTCAGCACTGATAGTACCTTGAAAATTTGCGGCAAAGAGAATATCCATACACAATTTGTAGTCGATAGTGGTTTCGTTGCCGTCATCAGCAAAATCGTGAGCCTTGGCGCTGATACCCTTGGCATAGGGGGCGAGATCCATAATGCCTTGGTAACGGTCATACCAGCGAGGTGGTTCGATGTTCCACCCCCCCATAAAAAAATTATCAAAATCGAGGAAAACACCACAATTTTCGTGAGCTGTTTTATCCATCAACATTGCCAACCAAGCACCCACATTTGATTGGTGACCATGGTTTTCCACTAAAACCTGAAGCCCATACTCCATGCCAAGCTCAGACAGACGATGTAAGCCTTCCGCACACTGGTTGAGTTGAGCTAGGTAGGTGCCATCTCCATAGGCGTTAACACGTAACTGGCTACAGCCAAGTTCTGCTGCGGCTTCGATCCAGGGGATATGATTTTCGACAGCCTTTGTTCGTAACTTATGATCGCTGCTACCTATAGAGCCGGTTTCATCACACATCAGCAGTTTGAAGGTCACGCCGTCATCATCTGCACGTTGTTTAAATTCTTTCAGCCAAGGCTTGTCTTGAGCGTGGCCGAACCACTGAACGTTTACCAAATCAACAATCGATACGCCAAGCTTCCGTGCCATCCGAGTAATTTCTCGAGGGTCCATATTTCCAAGCAAGACGGCATCTGGGTTTTCGTGTAAAGTTCGTACAAACTTAGCGCCATCATCACGACTGGTACCAAACATAGCCCGGTGAAAACTCCACTGTGAAATTGAGATATCGAAAAGTGCTTGTTTGCTTTTTCGATCTTGACCTGAGGTAGCAACTGCTGGCATAAGCACGCTCCCCATAACCATTAGGTTAAATTGACGTCGGTTCATATTATTGACTCCTTAATAGGCGAATAATTATTTGATTGATTTCGCTTACCACTTTTGTGGATTTTTGTTCGCGAGGCCCTACAGCACTCGCAATAATGAATGCCCTAGAGTCCGGTATTCTGAATGCTGGCAGGCGTGTAGCCGTTTTGTCCATTAAATTAATCTATCCGCCAAAACCCGCTTTCCAAGTATCTTTTATGTTCGGATATTGTCTGTTACACGCTAGATAATTTTTCATCATCTTGCGCATAGCAGGACTTAAGTTATCGAGGTACTTAGGTGTTAAAAGCTCCGATCTGAGTAAGTAAAAATGCCATGTTGGTGGCTTACTAGCGCTGTGATATCCCATATGAAGTGTTCTTCTTGGTACTTTAGAGTATTCACAAAATCCTCTGTGAATGAGATTGTTATTATAAATTACTGCCTGACCGGCTTTAAGGCTTACTTTCATTGCACCAGGCATTGCCGCATCTGTTGGCGCATAGTGTTTTGTACCTTTGAATGCGTCGTTCTCACCTGGTGTGTTTGGCCGATTATGGCTCTTTGGAACAATCTCCAGCGAGTCTTCCTGTACCAGCGGCAGATTGATTTGAACACTGTTGTGGAAGCGCTCTTTTGAGAAAAGTCTGTCTTCAATCTCTGCTTCTGGTATCTGTATTACATCTCTGTGCCAACCGAGGTTGTAGCTAACACCTGGATTTGAGGCAAGGATCGAGGCATTGTTCACTATTAGGTTAGGGCCTATTAATTGCTCAACGATACCCATCACCTTTTCATGAAGAAAAGCGTGATGGATCTGCTCGGTGCCTTGTTTGGTAAGCAGGTGGAAATAATACTGTCTGTTTTCATTACCAAAATCACTGATCTCATCGCCAATATGCTGAAGGGACGATTTGTGCGCGTTGGTATCATGCGTTTTTTTGTTTTCACTCAGCAGACTATCCATAATTTTACGGAAGTCAGAAATTTCCAGTTCCGAAAGGATGTCTTCGATGACAAAGCCATCTTTCTCGAATTGTTCTCTAAGCGCATTCATAATATATCCACTTTCTTACCTGATTGAGCTGATTCCAGCCCCGCCTCTAATACTTTAAGGATATTGACCCCATCTTTAAAATTGGGTTCGATTGAGCCATTTTTATCCAGTGTTTCCATAAAGTCGGCCACTGCATGTACAAAGCCATGTTCATAACCAATGATGTGTCCAGGTGGCCACCAGTTAGCCATATAAGGATGTGAACCTTCTGTCGCCATAATGGTCCTGAATCCTTGTTCATTTTCCGGGTCATCGTTCGAAAAAAATTGTAACTCGTTCATCTGTTCAAGATTGAATGCAAGGCTGCCTTTGCTGCCATAAATCTCAAAAGTGTTAGCATTTTTTCGACCTGTTGCGAATCTAGTCGCCTCGAAGGACCCTACCGCGCCATTTTCGAACTCCACCATCATTAATGCTGTGTCTTCTACCGTCACCTTTCCCATTTCTGTATTTGCTGTTCCCGAAGAAAATGCAGTCTCTCCTTGAGTAGGTAAGGGTCGCTCTGTAATGAAGTTGGTGGTTAGACATGAAACGGTTTTTATATCTCCGACCAGATAATGGGCCAAGTCAACACTGTGAGAATTTAAGTCCCAATGAGGTCCCGCATGAGCAGTTTCTTTTTTAAGCTGCCATGTCAGCGGGAAATCAGGACCGATAATCCAATCCTGCTGATAGGCACCACGCCAATGAAAAACACGTCCAATTTTCCCCTCTTCTATTAGCTGCTTGGCGAGTTTTACGGCTGGTATGCGACGGTAGTTGTGATTTAAATAATGCAACACACCATTGTCTTCGGCAGCTTTTAGCATCTCTTCAGCTTGCTTTCGACTATGCGCCAGAGGCTTTTCACAAAAGATATGTTTACCATTTTTAGCTGCAGCCATAGCTACTTCGTAGTGCAAGTGCTGAGGAAGTGAAATATCGATAATGTCAATGTCAGGGTTTTCAACGACCTTTTTCCAGTCTGTTTCAACCTCTTGCCATCCCCACTTTTCCGCAAAAGCAGTTACAGCTTCTTTATTTCTTCCACAGGCTACCTTCAATTCTGGCTTGATTTTCAGGTCAAAAAATAATGGCGCCTTGATCCAAGCATTACTATGAGCCTTACCCATAAATTGGTATCCAATAATACCTACGTTCATTTTTCGCATAACTGACTCTATTTATATCGACATTTAGTTGAGATATTATTCAGCTCCTGAATACTCTTAGCAACCACACTACGTTCCTGAAATGCATAGTTAGGGTGAAGCGTATCCGTTTCTACCGCAAAGAATCCCTGGTAGTTTTGCTCTACCAAAAGTTGAGCAATGCGTTGGTTATCAATTAGACCTTTGCCTGTTGGCACGCATGAGAAAAAATACCACTCATCTACTGAAACCCCTCTAACAGGAAGCATATCTTTTATGTGTGTAGCCATGACGTGTGGAGCCAGCTTTTCCATCGCTTTGACTGGATCATCAAGCACTCGTAGGAAATTACCCGAGTCGAAATTCACTCCGAAGTTTTTGGAATCAACCTCATTGATAAGCCACAAAATCTCGTCAGAGTTGAAGTCAATGTGATTCTCTATGGCCAGCTTGATCCCATTGGATTCGGCTTCTTTCACGGCAATCTTGAACATTTTCGCAAGTTTTTCTAATTGAGCTTGATGTGGCTCAAATCTGTACATCAGACTGCTACCAACTACACGCATCACATCAGCACCAATGGCCTTGGCGTGTTGAATATGCGCCAGCATGGAATCAAATTCCTTTTCATTCTGGCCACCTTCAAGCCCATCAGGATGGCCCCAGGCATATACGCGGTCAAATTGCGATTCGTCCAAGCAACCTTTGACTTGAGCCAGATAATCTGGAGAGAACTCAGGAAAAAAACATGACTCAAGGGATACACCATCAACATCTACGCTCTTTGCGAAGTTCAGAAAATCTTCCATAGTGAATGGAGCTTCTGACTTGTACTGGTGGGGATAAACTTCGCCAAACAAACGATGAAAACAGTAGCTATCTATGCCTACTTTGAGCCTATTGGGTGTCTTAGTTTTAATGTCCTGGTGATGCATCTATTATTACCTTCTGCTTCTTGTTGTGATAAAGACAAAAAAGACAGCCTTGCTATGGAAGAAAAAGCAGTCTCATCCAAATAAGAGTTAAGCTAAAATTTCAAACCCTAGCTGCAAGAAGTTTATTTCTTAAATGCAGCTTTCTGTTGCGGATTTCAAAAAACCAAAGCACACCAAAAATAAATAACAATATGATAGGAAGCAGCGCAATTGCTTGAAAAGATTCAGTAGCAGCAATGGTATCAACTTTTACCGTTTCTTCTGCGTTGAGAGTCTGCAATTGCTCAACCCCGCCTGCAGCGGTAATTTTAGCTTGATCATAAAGCTGTCCTAAACGTGGCAAGACCAGATACACAGATAGAGAGCCTGCACCACCAATTAAACCTATGACAAATGCACCACCATTGGGATAACGCTGAGCAACAGCCGCCAACATGGTGGGCCACATAAATGCAACGCCAACACCCCAAACGGTTGCCGCAAGTAAGCCCGTGACAGGAGTATTTGCAATACTTAAAAAATACAAACCCAAAGCCGTTAGTAGACTTGAGAACCAAAGCAGGCCAGTGTCTGACAGAAGGTGTGAGATAGGGCCAGCAAAATGGCGCATAACAAACATCAAACCTGCTACGTATACCAGCAGTAATATGCCACGCATGCCCACAGTATGGCTCAATGCCACGTCAACCCACTGACCTGGAGCAAGCTCTGAGGCAGCGGTTAAGAACATGGCAGCAAACCAAATAAAGAAGCTGGGCCTACGAATGATTTCTTTAAACATATCGCCAAAGCTGACGCCGCGGTCAACCCTTTCACTCTGAGGAAACTGGACACCCATACAAAGAAAAGCAAATACTGCTGCTGACACCATGATAGGTACTAGTGCCATTTTCCAGTTCACATCTATTGCACTAAACGCTACACCCAAAAGTCCGCCGAGCATCAAGCCAGCCGGCCACCAGGCATGCAGTACGTTTAAGCGATGTGTCATGTCGTCTTTATATAGCGATGCCACCATCGGATTGATGGTGGCTTCAACAGCTCCCCAACCTAGTCCATTAATCAACATCCCCGCCCAGATATACCAATAAATATGCTCTGAGGTGCCCAGCTCACCAGCAAAAATAATAACCAGATTACCAACAACAAAGCAGATCGCTGCGCCAATAAGCATGCGTTTCATGCCGATAATGTCCAGAAATGGACTCAGACCAAAAAGCACGCATGAAAAGCCTAAAAAGCTAATAGCGAGAGCCTGAGCAATAAGTTCTCCAGAGGTGGCGAGACTCACAGGATCAATGTACTCAGCCTTTATATCCCCAGCTACAGCTGCCCGTATAGCCGCACTAAGCGCAGCTGTAAACAATGCCATAGCCCCAATTAGGAACAGTCGAGACTTGTTATAAGAAACTGAATTATCTTGCGCTTCCATATTGTTCCACCTGATATTCGTCAAAGCTGAAGAAGATTAATTCATATAATACACAAAAAGTAACCGGTTACAACAAAGATTGCAAACAACCTTTTTGAGATAATTTCATTGAAATTAATGCTAGTTATCAATAGCCACTGTATTTCGGCTGGAGTAAAAACAATTATCACCCTTGGCAAAACGAGTAAAAAACCTCTTCTTAAAGGGTCTTGGCAAGCTGACTCCGACTTATCGATTTTCCAGCCTATGCTGAGCAAACGCCGGGCTTTGATGTGACGCTTTAGAACATAATAACATCCTCTTTTTCGGTCAGCTCAGCAATGCGAAGTTTTTAGCCTGCTTGTATCAGCGTAATGTCGATGTAAGAGTAGTAAGCAATTGATTTAATTGTATTAAAATGGTCTGTGGCGCAGTGAGAAGTCCTCAGGTATAAAACCATGGTTGCCTGTCGAACCACTATTTACGTGGATGGAATCAATGCAAAAAAGTGGACATATTCGCCTAGCGATGACACGGAATTATGATGATTTCGCCTGGACCGCAGAGCTGATTTGGCACAGCAACTAAGCTGTGTACGCTATACAGGTGCCAAGTAGCTTATGCCTATCTCGAAGTGCATTGTTGTGAAGAATTGTATCTTTGAATCAAAGGGCAGTGGGACGATCATCGATTGTTCGCCCAAGCCGGATTTGGTTAAAATAAATGATTTCGACGGCTACTATTATGGTGAGTACCTGAATTGATGTAATGGAATGACAAAGAGTGGATAAAATGTGTGATTTATTACAGCGGGTTTAGCTAATGCTAACTTTTATTATATGAAATAAAGAGTAGTATGATTTTTTTGTGAAAATAAATTCATATTATTCAGTGACATAATATTTTTTTAGTTGTTTGTACGAATAAATGTAAATTTATTGTTGATCATTTGTAACCGGTTACGTTAAGATTACCGCAAGTCTATTAAAAGTATTTGTGTCGTATAGTATTAGAATTGTAACCGGTTACTTATTGATTTGTTCTGAATTTATTAACGAACATGCAAGAATAGCTAAACGTGGTATCAGTGTTCGTCAAGGCGTTAAGCTGGCCACCTGTCGATTAAGAGGTGATATATGATTATGTCGAGTACAAAACGAGGCGTTCTGCGAGCAGCATTAAGTGCTGCTATAGTATTGGGCTTATGCGGATGTCTAGGTGGCGAGTCGCTAAATACTGAAACGGCGGTTTATTCGCCAGAACAGAAGCCCCTGAATGTTATTGCACCAGAAAACGTTGAAGTTGAACCTGGTGAAACTGTCACGTTAAGTAGTCGCCTGGTAGGCACCGTAGACGGCCAAAGCCTAACATGGTCCCAGGTGGGAGGTACTTCTGTCGACATCCCTGACCTTAGTTCGGAAACGATTAGCTTTGTAATACCCGCCTCCGTACTTTCTGACAAGCTGGTTTTTGAGGTTGCGGTATTGGACGCAAGCGGCAACGCTGTTATGAACTCCGATGGTGCCCCCTTAATGGATACCGTAGAGGTAACCGTTTTTGACCCTGATTCTGTTATTAAGATCGATGTGAGCGACCCGACAACGGTGTTGGCTAGCGCCACACTGGTTGTAGAAGGGGACGAATTTTATGTTGCAGGTGCCAACAATGGCACGCATACAGCGGACCTCGCGCCCGGTCAAACCGTAATTTTCAACATCAACGACCAACCGGGTTTTTACACCTTTAGTGTTCGTTATGTGATCCCCGCCAGTTATGGTGGCAAGGTCGCCAACGCTTTGGTAAATGGGGTTAAAAACGAATTTGCCCTTGATGCTACAGGGCAATGGTCAGACTTTCGGGTCGGTGTTATTAAGTTAAATGAAGGAGCCAATACCATTGAAGTTGGTAATGGTTGGGGTTACTACCGAATTGACGGCATATCCCTGATCCCTGCAGCGCAACCTGCTGAGCCTTTAGCTGTTGCCGGCACCTTAGTTAATGCTAATGCAAGTCCTGAGGCACTCAGTTTGATGGAATATTTGGCGTCTAATTATGCCAGCGCCACATTGTCTGGCCAAACAGAGTTTCCTAAAAAGGAAGGGGATACCTTCCCATTGTTTGAATCTAACAAAATTGTTGCCGCGACCGCTGATGATGCGCCGGCAATTGTCGCTTTCGATTATATGAACTATTCAGCCTCTTATGCGGGGGCGGACTCAAGTGGTCTGAGCGAAGCAATGATTGCTCATCACAATGACAAAAACATCATTTTGTCAGCGTTATTCCATTGGCGAGCACCGAGCGGTAATACCGGCAGCGGAGATGGTAGCTTTTACACCGATGGCACTTCTTTTGATTTAGCCGCAGCCCTTGCCGATATAAACAGTGCTGAATATGCCGAGTTGCTTGCGGATATTGATTCGATTGCGACCGAACTTGGAAAGTTTGCCGATGCGGATATCCCCATCTTATGGCGTCCAATGCATGAGGCTCAGGGAGGCTGGTTTTGGTGGGGCGCGCAAGGCTCTGATGCTTTGAAACAGCTTTGGGTTTTAATGTATGAGCGCTTGACCGATATGCATGGCCTTAATAATCTGATTTGGGTCTTCACCCACACTCAGAGTATGGGTGAAGACTGGTATCCTGGTGATGCTTATGTTGATGTCGTTGGATTCGACGGATACGCCGAGCCCAGAAATGATGAGAGTAACACCTTTGTTAGTCAATACAACACCTTGATGAATCGCCATAATGGTGAAAAGTTGGTGGCCTTAACGGAAACCGGCACGATTCCTAATGTGGCTCTAATGCATGCGCAAAAAGCCTGGTGGTCATTCTTCATCACTTGGAATTCAGAATTTTGGGATACCGGTTCGCTGATTGGACCTGATGGCGCTGTTCCAGCAAATATTGATGCCAATTATGCATATGAGGGCTTGATCAACCTTGCTGATATACCCGGTGGCGAAGTCAAAGTTGAAGCGGGTGTATACCAAAGTTTTGACGTGAGTACAGACGGTTTTGAGGCACAGCTTAGCTGGAGTCCCACTGATGGAATTTCCACTTCAAACAATTGGGCAAGTAGTGGCTCTCGTTCCTTATCAATAGCGAAAGATCTCAGTGCGCAAGATGCGCCTACCAACGTTATTATTCAAACCTACCCTGCTGGCGGGTTCGATGTAACAGGCGTAACGACTCTTACCCTGAATGCCCATGCCACGAATGCTGGCGCGGATACCACTATCAAATTATGGGCGAAAGATGGCGAAGGTGTATGGCGTGATGCTGGGGCTAGCGCGATCAATGCCGATGGTCTTGAGCTATCCCTAGACATATCCGATATTGATACGTTGCAGGGTTTTGGTCTGCAAATTCAGAATTTCGACTTATCGTCCACTGCGGCCGAGTTTTATTTGGACAATGTGCGGCTAGATGATTCGGTTTTATACGACTTTGAGCCTGATGGCTCAGGCTTTGAAAGTCAAATTAACTGGTCGCCAACACCGGGTCTAACCGTGACTAATGACTGGAGCACCAGTGGTGGGAGAGCACTGACAGTCATCAAAAACTTTAGCGCAATCGAAGGTGTTAACAATGTTATTTTCCAGACTTACCCAGCCGGTGGTGTTGACGTAGTCGGAGTATCGACGCTTAAGCTAAGCGCCCATGCAATTGACGCTGGAGCTGACACGACTATTAAGCTCTGGGCTAAAAATGGCGACGGTGCATGGCGTGATGCTGGTGCCACAGTGATTGCCGTTGAGGGCCTTGAATTATCGATTGACGTATCTGACTTGGACCTACTGCAAGGCTTCGGTTTGCAAATCGAAAACTTTGATACGGCTTCAAGCAACGCCAAATTTCATCTAGACAATGTACGCCTAGATGACACCGTCTTATTCGATTTTGAAGGCACCGGCGAATGGGAGTTCCAGGTTAACTGGTCACCGGCAGCCGGCCTGCAATTGGCTTCTGAGTGGACGGTAAATGGCGATAGTTCACTTTCCGGTATGACTCAGTTGGTAGAAGGTGACAACAATATTATTTTGCAGACCTATCCCGCTGGTGGCTTAACGCTTGGTGCGGTCAGTACCCTTAAAGTAACTGCTTATGCAACGAACGCAGGGGATGCGGTAACAGCACAACTGTTTGCAAAGGATCAAGACGGTGTATGGCGCGACGAAGGAGCTTTTGCCATTACCGACGGCGGTGTCGAACTATCCGTTGATGTCTCAGATTTTGTGGGCATCCAAGGCTTTGGTGTGCGATATCAGGGGGCGGTTAATAACGCAACTGAGTCTCAGTACTACATCGATAACGTGGTGTTTGAATAAGCGCGACGTAGAGAAAAGATAAGTAAGCGAGTACTCAGTGTGGCAAATGTTGTCAACCCTGAGTACTCCACAACAACCGAATATATGTAAATAGGATATGAAATATGTCTTCCAACAACCGTAAATTTAAACGCAGTATATTGTCTGTTAACATACTTGTAGGGCTCATGTTGCTGCCTGGCTCAGTGATAGCCCAACAAGCGGCCAAGGAGCCTAAAGCAGCAGCGACTGATGATACCGAAGTGATCTTGGTAAGGGGTATCCGGGGCTCATTAATACAGTCTATGAATAATAAACGTTTTGCCGGCTCGGTAAGTGATTCCATTACTGCCACCGACATAGGAAAATTGCCGGATGCAACCATTGCCGACTCTTTGCAACGTATTACCGGGATCCAAATCAACCGTTCGGGCGGTGAAGGTTCGTCAGTCAACATCCGCGGTGCCAATCAAGTCGGAACCACTCTGAATGGCGAGCAGATGTTGTCTGCCGGCTCAGTCACTAGTGTTCAGCCAAACTTTACCGATATTCCGTCTACTATGGTGTCAGGCCTGGAAGTGCTTAAATCCACTCAGGCACGAAACGTTGCCGGGGGAATCTCGGGTTTAATCGATATTAAAACTTATCGTCCGTTTATGTTGGACGACGGCTTTACAATTAACGCAAAGGCTGAAGCCACCGATGGCTCAATGGGCGATAAAACCGATAGTGGAATATCCGCATTTATCGGCTACAACAACGAAGACAGCTTTGGTGCCACCCTAAATGTGTCCGTATCAAATAAAAATCTAGCTGACTATGTCACTGGCTCTAGCGGCAATGATTGGGGTTTTGTTGCCAACGAGAGCACTAACTTCGTAGAAGACAATGTTGACGTCACCGGTGATGGTGATAGTGATGATGCTTTTTACTCTTTTCAGGGGCATCAGGCCGGAAATCAGTTTCTTGAAAGGGATAGACTAGGGGTCAATGGCTCTTTTCAATGGCAAATGTCGGACGCCATTCGTTTAACCGGTGACGTATTTTATACGGATATGGAAGAGTTCAGAACCCAGTCTAGTTTCATTGCATCTATGGCCTGGCAGGCCGAAACAGGTTGGTTTAATCCTGCACAAAACGGTTTAACTGAGCATGAAAATATTGCAGGGGGGGAAGTGCTTCCGGGCAATTTTCACTCTTTTAATTCCGGTGTATTGCAAGCCCGTCGTGCCATGGTGCATTCGGAAGCAGGCGCGATTGAAAAAGAAGCGCTCAATACCAACTTGGAGTTGAGCTTTGATAATGGAGGAGACTTTAGCGGTTCCGTTCGTTGGGTACATGGCGAGGCTCGCCACGATAATGCGCTAAGTGCAATGGATGCCTATATCAACAGTGGCGAGCAGGTTGGCGCAACTTATAAAGGGGCTGGAGGCGTGCCTATTGATGACGTTAATCCTTGGGGTTACGATGGTCAATTCGCTCAGCTACCTGATGGTACTGAAGTGGCAGGGACCTACACCATGATTCCGATCGGCATTGATTATACCGGTGGCACTCAGGCTTGGAATTTTCCCGGCACTCAGCTTATAAATGGCGAGCAGGTGACAGAAGTGTTTGGTAGTAATATTGCCCGCTACTCAGCTACGTCTTCAAGTTTGACAGGTGCAAAACGAGATGCCGAGCTGGATGTCTTTAGAGTCGATGGCGTTTATAATGCGGATTGGAACCATATAGTCAGCATAGATGTAGGCTTACGCCGTGGTGAACGTTCGGTACAACAAGAAGCCTGGATAGGTGGCGTTGCACGCACCAATGCATATGGTGATGCTTTCTTATCCCGCTGGAAAGACAGTGCTAGCCAGGCACCGGAAACAGGCGAGGGCTTTCTCTCACCGATATCCTTTGAGTCCTTGCAAAGTCAAGGCTATATCTCGCAAACTAGTGATTTTCAGGGAACATCTGGCCTGAGCTCATTATACTTCGTTGATCCAAATAAAATGACTGATCCCCTGGCCTGGCATGAAGATGTGTATGGGGTAAATGTTCAATCCCCAGACGGTGCCAATACCTACAATGTGGACGAAAGCACTAACGAAATTTACGCACAAGTTAACTTGAATGGTGAAATAGCCGGAATCGAGTACCGAGGTAATGCGGGTGTACGTTATATCAAAACTGAACTGGATATAGACCAGTCAGAATTAGGTATAAACGGTATGGCGACGTATAACGGCGTCAGCTATATACTAGACGGTGCCCTAGGTATGTTGCCCCCAGCTGCAGGTAAAATTAACACTAAGCGCGATTACACCGACGTATTACCCGCCATTAACTTGGCGTTTGATTTGGCAGATGATCACATCGTTCGTTTTTCATATACCAAAAATGTGACGCCGCACAATACCAACAATCTGGCTGGAGGGATTAATATTACCCGCTTACTAGCTTGTGATTTGCAAAAGCCTGATGGTACTTCGATTTTTTGTGCAACCTCGGCGTCTCAACAGGGCAATCCCCAGCTTGAACCTTGGCGCTCAACTAATTATGACTTTTCCTATGAGTGGTATTTTAGTGAATCTGGCATGTTTAGTATTGCGGCATTTTTCCTAGATTTAGAGACAACTCTGGAACGCAGCACCGTTCAACTGCCCTTTGCGGATAGTGACGGTGTAGTTCGTGGTTTTGATTTATCAACGGGTGATTTTACCGGAACTGTACCAACTACCACCCAGACAAATGTGGATGGAGGCAGTGTTAAAGGCCTGGAAATTAGTTATCAGCAAGGCTTTGACTTTTTGGAGGGTTTCTGGAGTGGTTTCGGTACTACAGCAAACTACACCTATTCACCGACTGAAAGTGGAAATACTGATTATTACGGTGTAGGCACGCCTCTGAGCGACAACTCAGAACACCAAGCTAATTTGGCCTTATGGTATGAGCAAGATGGTCTTCAGGCGCGTATTGCTGGGAACTATCGAAGCGAAACCTATACTGGCCAACGTACTATCGGAGATTATATATTTGCCAAGTATGTGCAACCCACTTTCTATCTGGATGCGTCAGTAAGTTATGATATCAATGACAATTTCACCGCGTCTTTGCAAGGAACCAACCTGACTGAAGAGACGAGAGAGAACTATTATCAGTGGGAAGACAATATCGATAAAACCTTCTATAACGAACGTCGCTTAACCCTAAGCTTGCAGTATCGTATGTAAGGGGTGTGTTCTGTTCATCACAAGGACGTGATGACAAACACACAAGAGCCTGGCGTTGGTATGACTCCCCATGTCAATTAAAACAAGCGGATCCCTGCTTCTTTTTTAAAGCCTTTTGCCATCTTAATAAATTGAGTTAACCCATTGAATGAAGCAAGTAAATT
>JBNMQI010000046.1:0-14931 GCA_051277905.1 Gammaproteobacteria bacterium
GTAAACATTCCAACCATTCAACAGCGCTTCTCAATGACTATTTCTGTTAATAGCATGAGTGGTTCAATCCAGATCCAGAGTGACCAACATGAAATTCATCTGCAACCTATTTTCTTGGTTTGATCGCCATATAGAAAAAATTATCATCATAATTTCTTATACTGCCATGGCTGGAATCATTTTTGTCGAAGTTATTCGACGCTTTGTTTTCAGTCTTCAAGCGCCCTGGAGTACAACTATTCCTATTTTGCTTTTTCTATGGCTAACCTGGTTTGGTGCTTCTTATAATTTAAAAACACGCACGCATCTTGCATTAACTGAAGTACGCCGAATGCTGCCTTATCGCGGACAATTTTATTGCTTTGTAATGGATGCGCTAGGGTGGATTGTGTTTGCTTGTATTGTAATTTTTTTCACCGTTCAACAAGTTTATCTTTCATACGAAAATTTCGCCATCGTTGGGGGTACTGATGATGTAATGGAATGGTGGTTTTACCTGGCAACGCCAGTGGCCTGGACTTTAATTATCATTCGCGCCCTACAAAATTTGTTACAGGATATCCAACGATATCGTCGTGGCGAAGCCTTCATTATGCAAGCCGCATTGAACGGATAGGAGGCGATTATGGAACAGAGTTTTTTAATTACACTCATTTCGCTCGGCGTTACTGCACTGTTTATCCTTGGCTTACCGATTTTTCTAGTGATTGGCTTTTGGGTAGCGGGTATCAGCTTGGTGATCGACTTTACACTGGCCAATATTGGCTCAACTTTATTTGAAGGTTTAAGCTTTTTTGGCCTGCTGGCATTGCCTCTATTTATTATGACAGGTGATTTAATTAATGCTGCCGGTATTGCTAAACGACTGTCTGATTTCGCTTATTCCGTTCTTGGTTTTGCTCGTGGCGGTTTGGGCATGGCATCGATTGGTGCCTGTGGCATGTTTGCAGCAATATCGGGATCTAACTCGGGTACTACTGCAACCATCGGCTCGATTATGCATCCTGAGTTGGTCAAGGGTGGTTATGATAAAAAGTTTGCTGCAGCGACAATTGCAGCTGGCGGCACGGTAGGTATTATTATCCCTCCCAGCATTATCTTCATCGTCTACGGATTTTTGCTCAATCTACCCATAAGTGAATTGTTTATTGGCGGTATGTTGCCTGGTTTATTAATGGTCATTGTAATGATGCTGACCTGCAACATTATCTCTCGACGAAATAATTGGGGCAAAATAATCAGCTTTGATCCTAAACGAATCATGAAGTCAGGACTTCGTGCTTATCTTGGATTTTTTGCGATCATTATTGTTGTTTACGGTATTTATACCGGTGCCTTTTCACCAACCGAGGCTGCGGGTGTTACGGTCGGTTTCTGTTTGTTAGCCGGTGTTTTAGTAACACGGGAAATCAAAATAAAGAATCTGCCTGAAATACTCATGCGGTCAGGTCAAATCACCGGCATGTTAGCACCTTTGATTGCTGTTTCTATCGTAATGCAACAGATACTCTCATTACTTGGGGCCGGTGTTTTTCTGGGCGATGTAATCTCAGCATTAGGTGACCCGATGCTCATTATCATTGCTTGCATGCTGTTGGTATTAGCAGCAGGTACAGTGTTAGAAAGTCTGCCAAACACCATAATTTTAGCGCCTATATTAGCGCCTATTGCCTATACTGCTGGTGTTGACCCTATTCACTTTGCGGTTATTTTTCTGGTGGGTGATGCGATAGGGTTTATAACCCCACCTTATGGTCTCAATTTATATGTTGCGAGTGGTATTACTGGCATTCCATATTTTCAGATCGTAAAGCATGTGTTACCTTATCTCTTTTCTTTAATGGCAGCTTGGGTGTTAATCGCTTTTTGGCCACCATTGTCGACTTATCTCGTGCAGTTTTCGGGGTTATAGTCATCTGTAAACAAGGGACGCACTAACGAAAAATTGTTTTCATTAGTGTTTATATAAACAATGACGGCGCATTTTAATACTTTTTGAAGGCGTTTAATATTAAGGTAGGCCTTTCGTAAAATGTCAGAAAATGAATCCGGTGGTAATAATAATTCGCCGTTATTAAGGGGCCTGTTGATTTTAGAAAAGGTAGCTGCGTCACCACGTGCGCTAACGGTCTCAGACCTACTCGAAGAATTAGACATTCCCAAACCAACCGTCCATCGAATAACCTCACAGTTAGAAGAGGCTGGTTATCTTCAGTATGAACCCAATAATAAACGATTAACCATCGGTCCAAAACTCAAGGATGTTAGTTTTAACGTTTTGACTAATCGATCGTCAACTGCACCCCGTCACGCAATCCTCAGAGCCTTGTCAGAAGAAATAGAAGAAACTTGTAATTGTGCAATGCTCGATGGCGATCATACGATTTATTTTGATCGTGTTGAAAGTGACTGGCCTTATCGAATTGATTTGAAAATAGGTTCTCACCTACCCTTACATTGTACCGCCAGCGGCAAGCTTTTTCTTGCTCACATGCCATCAAATCAGCGTAAAAAATTAATCTATGCTGCTCCACTGAAACAATATACTGAACGTTCAATAACAGATCCGGTTAAACTGGAAGCTGAGCTAAAACTGATTAAACGAGATGGTATCGGCATCGACGATGAAGAATTTGTGCCCGGCATGGTTGCACTCGCTGTGCCAGTTTTAAATGCCAAAAACGAAATCTGTTTTACAGTTGCAATGCATGCGCCCGCTATTCGAAAATCACTGGCTTTACTCAGGCAGTATCTGCCATCACTCAAACGAGCTGCGGCATCTATGAGTGCGCTTTATTAGAGCTAATTTTTAAATATAAAAATTAGCTCTCAATTATAGTACCCACTATTTCTGATGTAAGTCGATTTTTTATAATAATCAAAATGTGTTTATGCCTCAACTAACAATACTTAGATTCAATACAGCTATAATTTTTAGACGTATCAGATACTATAATCATTGATACAATTATTATCGAACATAATAGATTTGATATCTGTCCTATTATTTTGCGTATCTAATGGATGCTAACTCCAAATCGAAGTAACATGAACACCATTCACTTGAGCCGATAACTAATATTCGTTAGTCGGCTCTCATTATCAGATTTAGCGAGAGTAAACTAGTGACTCAAACAGCCCTTAGCATTAATCTAAATAAAATTGCTTTGATACGTAATTCTCGTGATACCGAATATCCGAGCGTGACACATCATGCCAAAACTTGCATCGACTCGGGTGCTGATGGCATAACTGTTCATCCTAGGCCTGACCAACGTCATATTCGCGTCAGCGATTGTTTTGATCTGGCTGCAATGCTGGATGTTGAATTCAATATGGAAGGTAATCCTTTCGCTGCGCCAATGAAAAGCGATCGACCTGGTGTGACTGATTACCCTGGATTTATTGAGTTGGTGAAAGAGATCAAGCCCGCTCAATGCACGTTAGTGCCTGACAATAATGCACAATTAACATCAGACCACGGCTTTGACTTGACGGTCGACGGCGATCGTTTAAAGCCCATTATTGAAGCGCTTCATGCCATAGGAACTCGGGTTAGTTTGTTTATGGACCCAGATCTGGTTCAAATCGAACTAGCGAAACAAATTGGTACTGATCGCATTGAACTTTATACCGGACCCTATGCGAAAGCCTATGACTTGAATGACAATTTTGATGCTGTATTCCAGCAATTTTATCGTGCAGCTGAAAAAGCCGCAGATCTTAGTATCGGTTTAAATGCAGGTCACGATTTAAACTTAAATAATCTGACTCATTTTGCCACTTTGCCGCAATTACTTGAAGTCTCTATTGGGCATGCCATGACAGTCGACGCCATTGAAATGGGTTTAGCCAATGCAATTCGAGCTTACCAAAAGTGTTTAGGTAAGCAGTAAACGGACGCTTTGTCGAACTACCTTGCTGTTAATAGCTGATTAGTAATGAATCAACCAAACCATGACCGCCCAATGTTCGGCATCTTTTTGATGATTATGGGCATGATGGTCATTCCATTATTGGATATTTTTGCCAAAATGTTAGCGACCCAATATCCTGTCCTCCAGATTACCTGGGGCAGGTTTATATTTAATGTAATTTGGCTCATCCCGATTTTAATTTGGCGAAAAGAAAAGTGGTGGGTGATGCCTAAAAATCCGTGGATTCAAATTTTTCGTGGACTCTGTCTTCTATCATCGACGTTCTTTTTCTTCTTAAGCATCAAAACTAACCCAATCCCGAATGCACTGGCTCTTCTGTTTGTATCACCCTTAATCGTAACCCTACTCTCTCCTTTTATTCTGGGTGAAAAGTTTGGACTGAAGCGTTTACTGGCTACATTGTTTGGGTTTGTTGGGGTACTGATCGTATTACAACCCAGTAGCGCAGCATTTCAGCCTAGCTTGTTATACGCATTAATAGCAGGTCTAAGCTATGCCCTTTATATTTTGGTAACAAGGAAGGTATCGACCAGTAGTAGTCCGTTAATGACACTCTTTTATACAGCTGTCGTTGGCACTGTGGCGATAACTCCTTGGGTGCCAATGATTTGGGTTCCGCCAGATAGCCAAGCCATTATCCTGTTTGCAGCCATTGGGTTGATCGCTGCTACCGGGCATTTTTTGGTAATTCTATCCTGCCAATACGCACCAGCATCTCTTGTCGCACCTTTTAACTATACTGAGATAATAGTCGCAACCATGCTCAGCTATTTGTTTTTTGATTATCTGCCGACAGCTATAGTCTGGCTTGGTATCGGGATTATTTGTGCGAGTGGTATCTACATTTCATTACGAGAAATCAAACAGCGACGGCGTATTAATCTAAATAAGCCAGGGGCAATTAGGCGTTAGCGCTGATTTTAATATCATTAATTAACAAACACTGTGAATCCTAATTCGATCACAGTGTTTGTTAGTACAAATATTATTATTTGGACTTGTTATCCAGCTTTATCTATATCTATAGGCTGGTAGATTTCACTCCCATCTTCGATAAATTCCTTGGATTTCACCTTCATGTTTTGCTCAAGCTTAATTGCTTGTTGGGACCCATAAGCCTCCTTCACTTCGTGTGAAATTTTCATTGAGCAAAACTTGGGACCACACATAGAACAAAAATGAGCGCCTTTTGCCGATGCTTTGGGCAGCGTTTCATCATGAAAGGCACGAGCAGTATCGGGATCAAATCCGAGATTGAACTGGTCCATCCAGCGAAATTCAAAACGCGCTTTTGACATTTCATCATCCCGTATTTGAGAGCCGGGATGTCCTTTTGCTAAGTCAGCCGCATGTGCTGCAATTTTGTAGGTGATAATGCCAGTTTTCACATCGTCTTTATTGGGCAGCCCAAGGTGTTCTTTGGGCGTCACGTAACATAGCATTGCACAACCATACCAACCAATCATGGCAGCTCCTATACCTGAAGTGATGTGATCATAACCCGGTGCAATATCGGTAACCAAAGGTCCTAGTGTATAGAAAGGTGCCTCGTTACATATTTCCAATTGCTTATCCATATTCTCTTTTATTTTATGCATTGGAACGTGGCCAGGGCCTTCAATCATCACTTGCACATCATGCTTCCAAGCCATTTTGCATAGTTCTCCCATAGTTTCCAATTCGGCAAATTGAGCCTCATCATTTGCATCAGCGATGCTGCCTGGGCGTAATCCATCACCCAGTGAAAAGGAAATGTCATAGGCTTTCATGATTTCGCACATTTCATCAAAATGAGTATAAAGAAAATTTTCCTGATGATGTGCAAGACACCATTTAGCCATAATAGAACCACCCCGAGACACGATGCCAGTTGTTCTGTTGATTGTCAGTGGAATGTGATGCAACCTAAGAGCGGCATGAAGCGTAAAGTAATCAACACCTTGCTCTGCTTGTTCAATAAGCGTGTCACGCACCAACTCCCAGCTTAAATTTTCTGCAATTCCATCACATTTTTCCAAAGCCTGATAAATCAGGACAGTGCCGATTGGAACGGGTGAATTACGAATAATCCATTCGCGGGTTTGATGAATATTCTTGCCCGTTGATAAATCCATCGTTGTATCACCTCCCCAACGAATACCCCATATTAATTTTTCGACCTCTTCTTCAATTGAAGAACCTAAAGCTGAATTTCCGATATTGGCATTAATTTTAACCAGAAAATTTCTACCTATAATCATCGGTTCTGATTCAGGATGATTGATATTGGCTGGAATAATAGCCCGACCTTCGGCAACTTCTTTGCGCACAAATTCAGCTGTGATTTTGTCGGAAGTGTCGAACATCTTTTCGCCACTTTGTTCACATCGACCCAGATTTTCACGAATTGCAATGTACTCCATTTCTGCAGTGATAATACCTTGACGCGCGTAGTACAACTGAGTAACACATTGCCCCTGTTTTGCCTTACGAGGCGACGCTCTATTTTGAAATACTTGGGTGCAGTCACTCGCTTCGGTTTGTTCTCGAGTGAAGTTTGAACTAAAACTTTCAAGCTGAACGGTATCACCACGGTCCTTAATCCAGTCGGCTCTTAATGGGTGCAGTCCTTTTTCCAGGTCAATGGTGATAGACGGGTCTGTATAGGGGCCTGATGTGTCGTAAACATTAACGGGAGGATTAGCAATCAAAGTCTCGACACCATCGCGTGCTTTAACTGGTGTTGGGTCTAGGGTAATTTGACGAAAGGGAACTTTAATATCCGATCGACTGCCAGTGATATAAACTTTTTTAGAGCCCGGAATAGGCTTCGTGGTAATGCCGGGTCGGGTTGAAGTGTCGAGCTGGTTTACTGGGAAAGTTGGCATGTGAATCTCCTAATGAAAGAATTAAAATTTAAAAAATTAAAATCCTGTCAGGAGCACACGCACTAAAAAATAACTGCGAATGACGTCTTGTTTCCTACGGAGGTACTAGCCTCTTCAGGTTCACGGGTTTGATCTCAGCCATATGGCACCCCACAAGTCCAATAATACTAGCATGGTGATCTTGCCAAGGTAAACATTTTTATTTTCAATTTTATTAAATTTAAAACTAATATCCACATAGTGTGTCCACCAAAAAATGGTGAGGCCAGTCTTTAAAGATGCCCTTTAAACTGGCTAGACCCTATATAAAATAGTAATGCCCAATAATGCCAAAAAATACAATTGCACCAACCCAATGATTATGTAAAAAAGCATTAAAGCAATATTCCGGTACTTGATAGATGATCATCAATTGTTCATAAGCTAAAAAAACAGCAGCGAGTAATAAAGCATAAAAATAAATAGATAAAAATTCCAAATCAATACCCACTAACCACAGCGTCAGGATAAACAGTCCTTGTAATAAGCCAATAATTGCTCGGTCATATTCACCAAATAAAATAGCGGTTGATTTCATTCCGAGCTTTAAATCTTCTTCCCGGTCGGCCATGCCATACATTGTGTCATAAGCGGTAGTCCAAATTATTGTTGCAACGTAAATTAACCAAGCCTGTTTCGGTACGGCTTCAATTTGCGCCGCGAAAGCCATTGGCACGGCCCATCCAAACGCAGCACCCAGATGTACCTGCGGCAAGTAATGATAGCGTTTCATGAAAGGGTAACTGGCCGTGAGCAATATTCCGCCAATAGATAATGCGATGGTCAATGTATTAAGACTGAGGACAAGCGCGAATGCAATTAAGCACAGTACAGAAAATACCCCTAATGCTTCTTTAGACGTCATCCTGCCACTGGTCAACGGCCTATTTTTGGTTCGTTCTACATGCAGGTCGATTTTACGGTCGGCATAATCATTTATGGCACAGCCCGCCGAGCGCATTAAAACCACCCCCGCAATAAAAACAAACAGTATCCAACCATCGGGCGAACCTTCACCAGCAATGGCTAATGCCCATAGCGTTGGCCACAAAAGCAGATAAATACCAATGGGCTTTTCGAGACGTATCAACTCAGAATAAAGTTGAAGTTTAGTTAATATTTTTACTTTCATTCCAATCGTACTAATTAGTGACTCAGGCTTTCATTTTTCGCTACTATACCGACCAAATAACCAATTGTCAGGAGCCGTTATGATAAGAGATTTTGAGGCTGTATCTCCAATTATTTGTGAATCGAGTTTCATTGATGTTACTGCCGTCCTGATTGGCGACATTGTGATTGGAGAAAATTGCTCAGTCTGGCCGCTAACGATAATCCGTGCTGATGTGAATATTATTCGCATTGGTAATAACACCAATATTCAGGACGGTTCAGTTTTACACGTTTCTTACATCAAGCTTCCGTTGACAGCTGGCGCCGAATTACATGTGGGTGATGAGGTAACTATTGGCCATAAAGTTTTATTACATGGCTGCCGTGTTGGTAATCAATGCTTAATTGGTATGGGATCAATCGTTATGGATAATGCGGTCATCGAAGATCAAGTCATACTTGGCGCTGGCTCACTAGTACCACCAGGTAAACGCCTTGAATCTGGCTTTTTGTATTATGGCAGCCCTGCAAAAAAAATACGTCCACTGACTGAAGCAGAAAAAACTAATCTAGTGACGTCTGCCGCACATTATGTTTTGTTAAAAAATCGATATTGAGTTATTTTAGCCGCGCTAAGATCAGATGTAACCCATAGTTAGAGTCATCATGACGCTAGAAATGACTTTGTTCATCAGTAAAGTGACTGTCTCAAAGTATGGTTGCTAATAGTCCTTAAGTTATGAGTTGTTACGTCAATTTTATTTTCTCAATCGGATTATACATGGTCTTTGATAATCGCAAATAATTCTGGGCGATGCGTTTCAATTTCCTCTACGCTCAACCCTTCAAGCGAATGTGGATATTTCAGCCATTCCTCAGTTTCATGCAAGTAATAATCAGGGGCGAAATCGACTTGGTTTCGAGTAGGCTTATAATAGGGCACAGCAACTCGAATATCGTGCGGAGTATTGAGTCGTGCTTTAGCCCGTAAATGTTCAATAACCGTGTTAATGGTGTGCCCGGTGTCAAAGACATCATCAACGATAAGCAACCGGTCTTCCTGGCAACAATTTTTGATCAGGTAGTTCATGCCGTGAACTCGGATACTGCTGGATCGAGCATCGATACCTGAATAGGATGACGTTCTTATTGCTATATGATCAGTTTCAATGCCGTGGTAGGCCAGAAGTTCCTGAACTGCAATCCCCATTGGCGTGCCTCCACGCCAAATAGCGATGATTATCGTCGGCCGAAAACCATGTTGGATTATTTTTGCACCAAGACGAAAAGAATCTTCTAGTAACTGCTGTGCGGATAAATAGAGTTTTTCAGTCATTGATTGATTCGAACTTTCTATAATACGAGTATCATAACCGGATTCAAATGGGAGGGCATCAACTTCGTGGAAGAGCATTCCGTAAACAAACGATTCATTCAAGAGCAAGAGTTACTCGAAGATTCATTTCGTCTAGCCGTAAAGATTTATGAAAGTGGCTATCGACCTGACTTTATTGTTGGTGTCTGGCGGGGTGGCTCAGCGGTCGGTATTTATGTTCAGGAATGCTTGCAATACTTAGGCGTCAAGACAGACCATATTGCGATTCGTACTTCATATCAGGGGATGAGTGATTATCTAAAACAACTCAATAGTGATAACGAAATTCGTGCTCATGGACTGCAATATTTGTTTGAAAATATGAATGCAACCGACAACCTTTTGATTGTTGATGATGTTTATGGCACCGGTCGGAATGTCGCTGCCGTGGTTAAACGACTGCGAGCCAAGACCAAAAAAAACATGCCCAAAGAAGTTAGAGTCGCTGTACCTTATTACAAACCTAAGCTCAATCAGGTTCATTCAGTGCCCGACTATTATCTTCATGAATATAATGAGTGGCTTGTTTTACCTTATGAATTGACTGGGTTAAGCGATGCCGACATCCATCAAAATAAAGCTTGGATAAAGCCTATTTTGGACAGTATTGCTTAGTGCTTCAATTTGAAACGTCGACATTAATCATCATAAAACGAGAGTATTAGCATGAGTGAAGAAGATCGCAGCAAGTGGGATCATCGATATGCCGAAGACAGTCATAGAAAACGCGCTCAACCAGGTGAGTTTATAACACAATGGATTGATCGAGTGAGCATTGGAAATGCGCTCGACGTGGCTTGTGGCTTGGGTCAAAAGTCGATCTTTCTAGCTGAAGCTGGCTTTCAGGTCGATGCTATTGATGTTTCGAAAGTTGGCCTAAAGCGTGCCCGTCAACAGGCGGATGAAGATGAGCTTGATATTAACTGGATTCAGCATGACTTAGACCAACCCTATGATTTTAATAAAAAATACGACTTGATAATCGTCATGTGGTACGTCGATCTTATACTTATACGCCGTTTGTGTGATCAACTTGCGCCCGGTGGCTACCTACTGTGCGAAGAGCATTTGGCTTGCGACAATGACAGTGGTGCTTTTATTGGTCCCAAAAATGCAAACTTTAGAGTGGCACCAAATGCATTATACGAAGCGGTAGCAGGGTTTAATGTTAGTTATTACGATGAGTATGTCGGCGTGATTGAAGGTTATCAAGCCCCTAGTCACGATTCAGAAGCCAGCATGATTAGTCGGGCTCGCCTTGTAGTAACTAATAGGTAGTAGAGTCACTAGAGACTTGAATAGATTCCTATTATTGTCAGATAATTATCCCTTTCGACATTGGCCTCACCCTAACTTGCAAAGATTTTTAATAACCAATTATGGTTCAAATGGGAAACCTTCAAAATCAAACAATTTGCCTGAATCATCTTTTTCTAAAACGTTCATTACTTTAATGAGATGCTCAGCCGTAAATTGAGGGGTTTGTAATTGTGCCGCCGTTAAGTTCTTTTGGAATGGCGCAGACAATGCAGTATCAGTTGTACCTGGTTGTAAACCGACGATAGTAATTGGCTTTCGGGTATTGTTACATTCAATCGCAATATTCTTAATCAACATATGCAGCGCCGATTTACTCGCACGATATGAATGCCAACCACCTAAACGATTGTCACTAACACTGCCGACTCTGGCAGATAAAACGCCTATTTTGAGGGGATGCTTTTTATCCACCTTAGCCAATAAGCGACTAATGAATATAGCCGGGCCAACCGCATTAATATTGTAAGAATGGAGGAATTGCTTCCTCGTCAAATTGCGATAAGTTTTCTCAGGCTTCATTTGCTCATCATGCAACCAGCCTGAAGCCACAAAAATCCAATCAATAGGGGCATCTTGAGGTAGCACTGAAATTGCATTATCAATGCTATCATCATCACTGAGGTCGACTTCAATATCTAGCACATTAGCGGCCAACGGCGATAACTTTTCCACGTCACGGGCCATTCTAATTAACTGAACATCGGGGAATTGAGCCAGTATGCTCTTACAGTAAGCCTCTCCAATACCGCCACTAGCGGCTATTACCAGCACGCATTGAGGACTTGAATTAGGCGCTTCTCGGTTATCAGTAATTGATAATGAAGTGACATTATCCCGATGTATTACAGTCAGCTTATCTTCTGGTTTTGCATAGCTGAGGCTAGCTAGCGTGTTAGTTGAGTGATAAGTATCCAAACTACTGACTGCGACTGTACCGGCTTTTTCGAGGGAAACGAAGCCATCCTTTGCAACGAATTCATCTGCCATTTCAATGCTGATTATTTCACCAATGACAAACTCAGTGCCGTTGATGCCTAAAGTATGCTTTTCACGAAACTTCATGCCCATTTTGATACGGCTTTCTTTTACAAAAGGCGCGTTCAAACCATCTTCCCATTGCTCTGTAAAACCGACCTCATCAAATTCTGAAACATCTTCTGGATATCTTGCAGAAGTCTGATGCGCTTGTTGATATATATCCTCATGCACATGGTTAAGTGTATAAAACCCGACTTCAATAATGTTCTCTAACGTGCCTCGGGACACGGTGTGGGGCCGCATTACCATTCCCAATAATGGCGGGTTTGCGCCTAAATGTACTACTGAGGATACGATTGATAAATTGCTACGCCGAAGTGAATCAGCAGTACCTACTAAATTTGCACTTTTAAAGCCAGAAAGTGAATTAATAAATAGCACTCTTTCGTGAGTCTCCAGTGCCGTAATAGTGTCTTTTGTTAGTTTCATACTTTATTTAAGCTATTCTGTTAATGGCAAAGATGCTTAACGAAGTCGCTGAGTTGGGCAAACATGACGTCCTACTTTGAAACTACGCTGGCTAAGATGCTTGGTTTTTCTTCCGCTAACACGTTTGCGCCACATCCGAAAACTTGATTCTTTCATATGGCTTCGCATGATCTTAATCACTTGCGGCTCTGATAATTTATATTGTTCTAATATTGCTTCAAACGGAGTTCGGTCTTCCCACGCCATTTCAATAATTCTACTAATATCAGACCCTGCGAGATCTTTGTGGTTCATTATTTTCATCGTTTTAAAAAGAAGTAAAACTGTAACACATAGTTATAAGTAACTTATATACAATGGGCCGATGAGTAATACTCCCAATGAACCTATCGCCATTGTTTGGTATAAACGTGATCTAAGAATCCATGATCATGCACCCTTATCTATGGCTGCAAATAGCCATTATAAGGGTATTAAAGTGCTGCCTTTGTATGTTGTTGAACCAGACTATTGGAAATTACCTGATAGTTCAGCTCGCCATTGGCGTTTTATTAGCCATTCCCTTTTAGAACTAAACCAGTCTTTAACGAAGCTCGGGCAAGGTTTGTTGGTTGAACAGGGTGACATGATTCAAGTCTTAGATAAATTGGATAAACACTTTAATATTGTTGAACTTTACTCACATCAAGAAAGTGGTAATTTGTGGACTTATCAACGTGATAAAGATGTCACCATCTGGTGTCTCAAAAAGAAAATTAAGTGGCATGAGCACGAAGCTTTTGGTGTTTTTAGGCGATTCAATGATCGAGACCATTGGTCATATTATTGGGAAAAGTATATGGCCCGTGAGAAATCTATAGCGCCAACCTTATTAACTAAAATTGAATCATTGGACATTACCTTCGCACTGCCGGAACTTGGCCTAGAGTTACTCGAAGATGATGAAAATGACCTCCTACAGAAAGGTGGTCGTAGTCAGGGTCTACAATCCTTTAGCAGCTTTATTTTGGAGCGTGGAAAGCAATATTCCTATCACATGTCCTCCCCTTTAACGGCCTTTAATAGTTGCTCTCGCCTCAGCCCACATATTACTTTTGGTACGCTGTCCTTAAGAGAAATCGTTCAAAAGCTAAGGAAGCATGTTAACAAACCAGAATTGAATACGACTTGGAAAAAGTCTCTACGCTCTTTCGACAGCCGTTTACATTGGCATTGTCATTTCATGCAAAAACTCGAAACAGAAGCACTGTTTGAAACGCATAATATGTTACAAATTTTCAATGGCTTGCGCGAGGATGAGTTTAATGAAGATTATTTCCATGCCTGGAAAACAGGCAATACGGGTTATCCTTTTATCGATGCTTGTATGCGTTGTTTGCGTCATACCGGCTGGCTCAATTTTAGAATGCGGGCGATGCTAGTGTCGTTTTCATCTTACCAATTGTGGTTGCATTGGAAACGACCTGCTTGGCATTTAGCCCAGTGTTTTGCTGATTATGAACCTGGAATACATTACAGCCAAATACAAATGCAATCGGGTACAACGGGTATCAATACGATGCGTATTTATAACCCCGTAAAACAATCACAGGATCAAGATCCGAAAGGCGTCTTTATTAAACGCTGGGTACCCGAGCTATCTCAATACTTTGATAACTTCATACATGAACCATGGACAATGCCTTATCATACTCAACAACAAAGTGGCTGTGTCATTGGAGAAGACTATGCCGAACCCATAATAGATCATATATTAACTTTACGTGAAGCTCGTGCCCGATTTACTGACTTTAAAAAACAACACCCTGAATTTTATGAACAAGCCAAGGCTCTTAATACCAAGCATGGTAGTAGACGTAAAGGTAAGACTAAAAAGATTATAGTAAAAGCTGCAATTGAAACAAACCAGCTCTCTTTATTTTAAATAATCTATTAATAACTGAACATGGCCCATAAGAAAATACATCTAGATAGCAAGATATGTTTGGTTTGTGACAAACCTTTCTCATGGCGTAAGAAATGGCAAGATTGTTGGGACGACGTTAAATATTGTTCTGAACGTTGTCGGCGGAATAAACAAAGGTTTAAAAATCAGGATACTCACAATGCGTAGACTTAACCTTATCTTAGGGGATCAACTTGATCGTCATTCTCTACTTTTCAATGATGTGGATAGTAACAATGATTGTTTTTGGATGGCAGAAGTTCGAGAAGAATCAACGCATGTCTGGTCACATAAGCAGCGTATCGCTCTATTTTTATCATCGATGCGGCATTTTGCAGAGGAGTTGCGTGAACAAAAAATCCCACTGATATATCAGGCTTTAAAGGACCATCCTTTTGAAAGTCTTGCAGATGCTTTGGCAGATACTTTACAAAAAGAAAAACCACACGAAGTCTGCTTTGTAACGCCGGGTGATTATCGAGTGACTGAATCGCTCGTCAATACATGTAAAAAGTATCAAGTTCCTTTTAAGCAATTAAACGATCAACATTTTCTTTCCACCCCCCAAGAGTTCAAAAAATGGGCAGAAGGTAAAAAGCAATTACGGTTGGAATATTGGTACCGAGAATTACGTAAAAAGTATCAAGTATTAATGGAAGATGAAAAAAATCCATTGGGCGGGCAATGGAATTATGACCAATCAAACCGCAAAGCCTTTAAAAAAGAGGGGCCTCAAAATATACCATCAACCATTTCATGGGCATCAGATAAAATTACCCAAGCAGTCATTGATTTAGTTAACGAGGAATACCCTGACCACCCTGGAGAGCTAATAACGCTTTATTGGTCAGTCACACCACAACAAGC
>JBNMQI010000047.1:0-14819 GCA_051277905.1 Gammaproteobacteria bacterium
CTGATAAGCCATACTCACATTTCCGGTTTTATTATCAAATAATTTTTCTTGTGCTGTTTCGTTTTCCATACTGATATTAAAACTTAAATGGCTCTTACCCTGATTATAGAATACCAATGAATCTAAACCTACGATGGTTGCGGATGCATTTCGTTCCTCTAATTGCATAAAATCTTTTTTATTCTTTGATACGTACCCGCGTAGAAAACTAGAATCAAATAATTTATCCACTGCGATGGTCGACTGATTAAAATTTAAAAAATCCTCACCATCGACTTGCGCGGTTACCCCATCATAGCGATAACTGTAACCGATACCTGCATAAGTAAACTTCGAAGATAAGGCAAGCTGGTGCTGCTCAAGGTCATATTCTGAAAACTGATCGTAAATCCTCTGTCGACCTTTGTAGCTTGTCGAAAGCTGAACATTATCATTGACTTGCCACTTTCCTCCTAAAGCCCACTTCAACTTACTCGCATAATCACTCTCACGACTAATATCATCAACTTGATCCAGACTCACAGAAGAATCATATTCTCGCTCGGAGCTGATCGAGCCTGACGCAGTCAATGACTCTGAGGCGAAAGCCAATACTGGTAGCGTCAAAGCCGTTAGTCCTAAGAAAAAGGGAGTTGCAGATAATTTCATAATAACCTCGTGTATTACCTCGTATCATCAATGCGAGGTCACTTAAATTTACTTTTTAATTACAAAAAGGAGCTCCCTGCTCCTTTATAAAGAATGTCTGAATTAAAGATTAAGTGCTGAATCAAGGCTACTCGTCACAGAAGCGGCAACAGAAGACTCAACCGTACTTTCAATACTGCTATTCACCGACTCGGTTATTGCTGTATCCATGCTGCTAGAGAGTGTGCTTTGCCCAATCGCTTCTGCGGCTAAAGAGGTGTCACTCATCACCGAAGTATCTGACATTGCTTTAGTCTCACGCTTAGTTTTCGACCCCATACGTTCACTAGAGTTCGTGCCTTTGTTTAGTACTACCTTACCGCCTGAATCCGCAGAGCTTATGGTATCGGTGCTGCTTTCTGTCGCAGATTTCTGCTGTGTACGGGCATTATTACGCATTTGAGATTCACCAGAAGCGGCCTCATCGGACTTTGCGGAGGCTTGAACCTTAACACTGCTGTCGCTGTTAACACGGCTACTGCCTTGAGAGCGAGTCTCACTATGATTGTTAGGACGACTGTCAGTTTTAGTACTGCTCTCGTTATTAGAGTTCCCTTCTTGGCTGGTATTAATGACTAATGCGCTATCAATGTTAACGTCGACATTGGCTGCGTTTGAACCATTGAACGCAAACATAGAGGCAAGTGTAAGCGCGGCAGGAATGAGATAAGTGTTTTTCATAAGATGATCCGTTATTAAAGTTTTCATAGTGTTAACGGAGTAGCTGCAAGTTTATTCCACAATTTATTGAATCTTTTAATTTATCCCCCGCGACCAGACAAACTTATCCTCATCTAGGTAGCCGCCGCACTATTCATTTTATCTTTTATCAACTATATTTAATGACATTAACCCATTAGCATTGTTCATGAGATTCTTTGGCTACCCAATGATGACTCATTAAGGTACAAATTTTGTGCATTTACTTACATATAATAATCGCGCATTAATGATATCTAGCGTCTACAAAGCAATTTTCAATCGGCTCAGCACTAAAGTATTAACTTTTGTTATATCTCTAGTCGTTCTTATAGCCTCAATAAATAGCGTCCATGCCCAAAATTCATTAGTCTTGACGGATAACCAAGAAAGCTACCCTTTGGGGATGTTTTTAGAAATTCTAGAAGATAAAAACAAACAGTGGACAATTGATGACATAACCTCACCTCCATTGGCAGACAATTTTAAACCTAATCTGATAAAAATCCCCCACTTTGGTTTTACTGATTCTGCTTACTGGGTTCGAATCTCTCTCATAAACCAAAGTAAACGTATAAAAGATTGGCGCCTAATATTAGGGCTCACCAACTTTAGCTTGGTGGATTTTTACCTTTCGGAAGATGGAGGTTTTAAAAGCATTAAGACCGGTAACAGTAAAGTTTTTTCTACACGAGATGTAGAAGATCGCCAATTTGTATTTCGTGCATATATGCCTGACTTAGCAGAAGAAAAAACGATTTATCTACGCTTTGAAAATCAAGCACCTATGATCCTAAATCTAACGCTGCAGTCGATTGAGGCTTATTCAAAAAAAGGATTTGTAGAACAGTTAGCGTTAGGGATGACTTATGGCGGCGTACTTATTATGTTTGGCTATAGTTTTTTCCTTGGACTGGCATTAAGAGATAAAGGCTACTTTTATTACGCCTTGTTTTTATTAGGAGCAGGGATCGGCGGAACTTATTATGAAGGTTTGCTACTTCAATATTTTATGCCTGATTTAAACTGGCCAAAATTAATACCCATCGCTTTTTCAATCGCTTATGCCTCGGTGCTGCTTCTTACTAATTATTTATTAAAACTGCAACAAAAAGCCCCTCGATTATATTTAATCAACCAAATTGTTTTTTGGAGTTGGTGTGCTTTAATACTGGGATTCTTAATTTTTTCTTATCTAGAAGCCATCATATTTTTTCAATTCCTGTTATTGATCACTCTCGTTTATATGTTGCTTGCTGGCTGTTACAGCTGGTATCAGGGTTACCCAGCAGCACGAGCGTACACATTATCTTGGGTTTTTTATGTTATGGGCTTTGCAATGTTTCCGCTCTCGCGCTTAGACATTGGTATCATCGAAGAGCCAACAACCTGGATCCGATTGGGCTTTATTGCACAGATGATTCTGTTATCCCTTGCATTGGCCGAAAAAATAAACCTCATTCGCAAAGAAAAAGAAGCGGCTGAAAAAGAACTTGCTACTAGTTTACGTAATGCGAATCAAGAGTTGGAACAACGTGTTATTGATCGTACACAAGAACTTGAAAAAGCGAAAGAAATTGCAGAAATAGCGAACTCTGCCAAGAGTATCTTTTTAGCCAATATGTCCCACGAAATTCGCACACCTATGAATGCAATTCTAGGATTTTCAGAACTCATGCAGCAGAACACTCACCTTACGGGAGACGACAAAAAAACTCTCACGATAATCAACACGGCGGGCAATAATTTATTACTTCTAATTAATAACATACTGGATATATCAAAAATTGAAGCGGGTCATAATACCTTGATCAATAATAATTTCGATTTACGAGGATTATTGAGTGAAATCGAACAAACATTTCAAGGGCTAGCCGATAAAAAAAACCTAAGCCTTGATCTTAATATTGATAAAAATATTCCACAGTTCATTAGCAGTGATCAAGGTAAACTAAGACAAATTCTCACGAACTTACTGAGTAATGCCGTTAAATTTACCGAGCATGGAGGAATCACTTTAAGAGCACGAACTGAAGATTTAGCCACAAGTAAAATACACAATGCAATGTTACTCAGCATTGAAATAGAAGATACAGGGCTTGGTATTGCACCAGAAGAGCAATCGAAGGTGTTTGCCGTGTTCGGACAAACGACGTCAGGTTTGCAATCTTCGGGCGGCACAGGATTGGGAATGGTCATCGCCCGTGAATATGCACTGTTAATGGGAGGTGACATCAGCTTCACCAGTGCTATACATGCTGGTTCTATTTTTCGCTTAACAATACAAATACAAGCCGCTAAGAACAGTAAAGAATATGATTCAAATTATGAAATCACAGGATTCAAACCGGAGCAGAGCAACAAAAAAATATTAGTCGTCGATGATATTGAAGATAACCGTCGGTTGATTCATAAAACACTCGCACCTCTTGGATTTAACATTTTTGAAGCCAGTAACGGGCTGGAGGCCTGCATAGCAATAGAACAAGAGTCTCCAGATTTAGTCTTAATGGATATTCGTATGCCAGTGATGGGAGGCGAAGAAGCCATTAGCAGGATTAAGGCGACCGAACGGGGTATCAAGACGCCTATTATTGCGGTGAGTGCCAGCGTATTTAAGTCAGAACAACAAGACATTCTCAATCAAGGCGCTGATGATTTTTTGAGTAAACCCTTTAAGCGCAGTCAGCTATTGAAAATAATAGGACGGCATCTTAATTTAGAGTGCGAATATGACGAAGAATCGAACTCTCACACAAAAGAACACCCCAAAAAATTGTCACCAAAATCGATTAAATGTGATGCATCCAATACCCAAGAAACCGTGTTCTTGGGTAAGGTGTTAATCGTTGACGATGTTAAGGTCAACAACATGCTATTAAGAAAAATACTGACCAATGAAGGTTATCAGTGCCAAGAAGCAAGCAATGGTGCTGACGCGCTAGAGATCTATCAAGCGTGGCGGCCTGATATAGTTCTGTTAGATAACCAGATGCCTGAGATGGATGGAAAGGAAGTATTACAAAGAATTAGCGACATGAGGGGTATAACGCAGGTGCCTGTTATTGTTGTCACCGCCGACAACAACCCTGAAGAAATCGCATTATTGATGACGCTTGGGGCTGTCGCTGTTATGAGCAAACCTTTTAAACCCAATAAGATAAAAGAGGCTGTGAGACAATTTATAGCCTCGAAAGGCGTAATTATTTAAGGTTGCGGGACCAAGTTACGAACTGAAAGCGGAAAGGTAGAGCAATTATTAAGCTCGTCGCATAAGGTTAATTGTGGAGTCTCAGGCAATTTTTCAATTCCAAACATCATTAAATGTAAACCACCCGGTGCAAGCACAATGGAATTCCCTGCTTTAACCACTAGTTCATGTATTTGACGCATACGCATAACACCCTCTTTATGAGTATGCGTATGGATCTCAACATTTTTTGTGCCTTCTATTGCCGCTGTTTTTAAGACAACGTCTGCTACTCCCGTATTATTAATCGTCATAAACGCAGCGCTCATACTGCGCCCTGGAATAGGTTTACGCACATAGCCTTCTTCAATCAAGAGTTCTGCAAAAACAGATGATGAAAGCAAAAAGGCACAAAAAATAAGTAAAAAACGCGAGGATCGATGATTATATTTCAAAATATTACGCTCTATTTAAATGACATTTACATATTACGCTGCTCATAATTTAAAACCAGCGACACATTGTCGCAGGTCTTAATGTTTATCATCGCTATTCGTTGAACTGACTTTCCAACTGAGAGCAGCATCCAGACCATTAATCGGGGGGGTAAAATAGTACCCTCCCATACCGTCAACACCGGTCTGCTTTAACGCTTCAATGTCATTTCTATTTTCTACGCCTTCACCTAATACCTGTAAATCTAAATTGTGAGCAATTTGCACCATAGATTGAATAAAAAATTTATGATCTAAAGCTAAGTGTAAGCCTCGGTTAAAACTGCCCGCAATACGTAAATAACTGAGCGGCAGACGCTGTAGATAAGCAAATGCTAACGATCCAGTGCCCACTTGATCAATTCCAAGATCAACACCTTTTGACTTCAAGCGGTGAGCTAGGCGAGCCAAAGGTGATTCTATGTGTGATATTGAAAACTCTGAAATTTCAATGCATAAAAGTTCACGCCATTGAGGGTATTGGTCTAACAATATTTCCAGCTGATCATGAAACGATTCATATAAAATCGACGCGGCAGATAAGTTAATACAAAACTTTTTGCGAGTACCTTCGTTAATGAATGAAGATGCCTGCAATTGCTCCAATAACGTCTTAATCACCAATAAATCAAAATTAGGGGTCAACTGATGGCGTTCAACCATAGGCCAAAAACGCGCGGCTGAAATAACCCCTTGCTGGTCACGAATACGACTAAGCACTTCAAAGTGTAAAACGTCCTCTCCTCTTGCATCCAATATAGGCTGATAGTGCAATTCAATACTTTCTTCTTGCAGTACTTTTTCTAGCATCAACTTCCACTCACCTGCCGTGCGTTCTACTTCTTCATTAGCTTTCTCATAGAATCCATAGCGGCTGATATGCTGAGTTTGTGCCTGCCGTAAAGCAACATCAGCCTTACTTAATACATCAACCAGAGAAACAGGAACATCTACATGAGTGCCTTCAATTATTAATGAGCGCTGTATGAATAGCGCTCCAATATGAAAATTCATGCCACCACGCTGAGACAATGCGGTGGTTGATAATAAGTTAAAACACTGTTCAACCAACTCTTCACTGTGAAGTAAATCTGTTGCAGGAATATACAATGAAAAATCGGCTCCGGTACGTCGGCTGATCAGTGCATTACTGTGCTCGCAATGCCATTGGTTTAGAATTTCACCCACGCGAAATAATAATTCATCACCCGCTTCACGCCCTTGCTCTTGATTAAATTGAGAAAAATCTTGAACCTGCAATAAGACTAATACGCCACTATAGCCATCAGACTCTTGAAGAATATGCTGTAGGCGTTGATCAAAACCTCGACGATTCAATAATTGTGAAACATCATCATGGTAACTTTCTTCACGCAGTTTTTCGGTAATCGCGGATTGTTCTGCAAAAATGGCTTTAAGCTTTCGTACCATTTGATTCATCGCGAGTACGACCCGTCTTAATTCACGCGCTCGCGGTAATTTTTCTTGTTCGTAAAGGTTCCGTTCACTGATATCTAACGCCTGTTGCTCCACTCGTTCAAGTGGCTTAAACATCCAGCGTAAAATGATTTGCAGGCTGACTAAACTAATAAGTGCCATCCACAAAAACCAAACCACCTCTCCTCTTACGATATTCCACAAGTCACGATAAGCGGAGTCGGTATTACTTTGAACCGTTAAGCTGCCCAATCGCTGCCAACCTTGCGTGACATCCGTATGTGCAGGAATAACAGCCATATCAACAAAGTTTATAAACCAAGTGGGAGCCGCCTTAGTATGCGCGCCATGCTCTGCACGACGCTCTAACTCACTGCCATCGACAAGTTGCAATGATATTTCTGAGAAGAAACCCCGATCAAATAAAACATCAATCATGCGTTCAAGTTTTACCTTATCGCCATCCGCCACCGCATTCGACATCGATAACGCCAGTGACGTAGCCGCGTCGTAAGCACGAGCATTTAATTGCTGCTGAAAATAATTACTGGAATTCGTCAACGTGACAAATAGATTCCCAATTAATAATAAAAGAATGAGTGCACTTGCCATCAAACTGAGTTGACGTTTTAATGTCATGTCCATTTCCTTTTAACACCTTTTTAGCCTTTTACAGACTTTAGATTTCCATGCCTTGCGCAGACATTCTGAGTCGCAAGCCAGTCCATAAATCAAGTTTATTGGGATTACCCATACGAATCCCCTGACCTTTCATCCGCTCTAACCACATGCCTGAAGCATTAAAACTGTACACAGGTTCAAGATCTTTACGTCGATCAGCAGAATATATCTTACCGATTAGATTATCTAATACCAAGGGAATCGCGTCAGGGGTGGGGAAGTAAGTTAGAACCATGTGTGCTTGGTTAATGCGCAGAGCCTTAACGTAAGTAATACGTAATTTTTCTACTTCAACACCAAGCTCTTTTAAAGTGTAGTATTTGGCGATTACGAAGTCTTCACAGTCAGCACCGTATGTCGTGAGGGACTCATAAGGCGTTGCCCAGTAATCTTTCTGACCCCAATGTTTCTCATCACTGACGTAATTAACCGCATTATTAAAAAAATAGTTCACTGCGCGTAACTTTTCCTCTTCGTCCTTATTTTGCAAGTCTTCATACAGTTTCTGCCAATCGCGCAGGCGCTGTTCAGCCTCAACACCAAAATCCTGCTGAGCGGAAACAAACAACTCTTTTTTAATCCATTGTTTGTCGTCAGCGCGTAATAATACGAACAAGCCTATTAAAAAGGTTGCGATAACCCCTTTTAATAGTGAAGTTAATAAACCTGTCGCTCGTTGTTGCAGTCCTTCGAGCAAATATAATCTCTCTCGTGAAATATCTGAATACCTATTTACTATAGGACACTCGAGAGTTTTTGCTGCTTTCTGCCTCACATCAAGTGAACATCTATTTGGCATCAGCAAAAGTCATGAATACTGCTAAGCTTATTAACAACATTTGCGATGTAGATCACCATGGATATTTCAAAATCAGATCAGCTTAAACAACACTTTTCAACAAGAGTCACGCACCAAGCTAGACACTTGCTGGATTTATGGCGTTGCCTGCACGACGATCAATGGCAAGGTGAACGTATCCAAGACCTCTTGCAAGCCAATGATAAACTGTTGCGCTTTGCCCAACGTTTCGATTCTCCAAAATATATTGAGATTTCCACTCAATTTAATACCACCCTGACACATCTAGAAAATGAAAATCAGCCCAGCAGCGAACAACTAAAAACGTTAAATGATTTGATGCTGCAGCTCAGTCAGAGTGTATTACGAAGAAATGATCAAACCAATCAAGCTGAAAAAATAATCATTGTTAAAAAGCCTATTTATGTGGCGTTAAACGATTCTGACGATGCCATACAGCTCGCACAACAAATGGAATATTTTGGTTTGAGAGCCGAATTATTTCATACTCAAGACGCGCTCAATGACGCGATTAGTAAACGCCATCCATTAGCTATTATTATCGATATTGATTTTCAGCAAATAGATAATGGCCTAGCGATTATTACCGAGCATCAAGGCGTTAAAGAGGCAGGTGAAGCGAAAACAGCGGGAATACCTATGATTCCTGTGATTTTTTACAGTTCTCATTTTATGACACTCAAACACAAGCTGCAGTGTTTGCGTTTAGGGGGTATCAGTAGCGTCGAAAGTCTTGCGCCGCAAGCCATCATTACCCAGCTTGAAAGTCTAGTGAACTTGGTTCCTGAGCAACCTTTTCGCATACTCATCGTAGACGATTCAAAATCTCAGGCCTTGTTTGCTGAAAAGGTGTTAAATGCTGCGGGGATGATTACCGAAAAAGTCATCGACCCGATGGAAGTGTGGAATGTACTGGAGTCTTTCCAGCCAGAAATGATTCTGATGGATATGTATATGCCTGGCTGCAATGGGGTCGAGCTGGCTAAAGTGATCCGTCAAGACAAACATTATATTAATATTCCCATTATCTACTTGTCAGGAGAGGAGGATAAAGAACGCCAGCTGGCTGCAATGTCTGAAGGGGGAGAAGATTTTTTAACAAAACCTGTTGACCCACGACATTTGTTATCAACCATCAGAACGAGAGGTACTCGAGCTAGAGAGTTGAATCACCTTATTGCCCGCGATAGCCTCACTGGCCTGTTCAATCATACCCACATTCTTAAGGCCCTAGATGAGCAAGTTAAAGTCGCTCAGCGTAATAACACACTGCTGTGTTTTGTGATGGTCGATATTGATCATTTTAAACAAGTAAATGATAACCATGGACACCCTATTGGCGATGATGTGATTAGAAATCTAGCATTATTTTTATCTCAGCGATTACGAAAATCAGATTTCATTGGACGCTACGGCGGTGAAGAATTTGCCATTGTGCTCCCTAATGCAGGTATAGAAGATGCTGAGAAAATCATGGATGAAATTCGTAATAATTTCTCACACATACTTCACGGTGGACTTGCCGCAATTAGCTCAACCTTTTCTTGTGGCATTGCCCTGCATCAAGGACAAAGTACCAATGAATTAATCGAATTAGCCGACCAAGCGATGTATTTAGCCAAAAGAGACGGCCGAAACTGTGTAAAAGTGTGCCCAGCTAAGGATTAGCGGCATTAGGGACTAGACCCCTCGCCGCTTTTTGTGCAAACTCCCGCCAATAGTAAAAATTATGATCTGTAATCATTTCGTAATATCCCGTGCGACTCATATGCGGAGCTCATTATGCCTTCAATCTTAGTATTAAACGGCCCTAACCTAAATCTTTTAGGCACACGTGAACCTGGGGTTTATGGTCATACCACCTTGGCTGACATAGAACAGTCATTGGTTCAGCACGCAGAGGCTGCTGGCGCAGAACTGGCTTGCTTTCAATCAAATGCAGAATTTGAATTAATTGAGCGCATTCATAAAGCAGGAAGCGAGGGTATTGATTTCATAATTATCAATCCAGCGGCTTTTACGCATACCAGTGTTGCCATTCGTGATGCCATTTTAGGGGTTAATATTCCTTTTATTGAAGTCCACATTTCCAATGTTCATGCCCGTGAAGATTTTCGCGCCCACTCTTATTTTTCTGATAAAGCAGTCGGTGTCATTTGTGGTTTAGGTCCAAAGGGTTATGAATTTGCACTGGCGAGTGCGTTAGAACAGTTAAAGGGATCAATATAGTGGCTTGGATACAACTAAAAATTGAAGTATTACCCAATCAGATAGAAGTTATAGAAGACTCTCTGTTATTGGAAGGCGCACAAGCGGTAACCCTTCAAGATGGTGCTGATCAACCCATTTTAGAACCTGAATTGGGCACAATGCCCGTATGGGACAAAACGATAGTGATCGGTTTATTTGATGCCGACATCAATGGCGCTACATTAATTGCTAATATGAAGCAGTTATTTGCAGCGGATCCTAAAATGCAAGGTACACACTTTCCTAAACACAAGCTTGAGCTTGTAGAGGATAAAGACTGGGAACGTGCGTGGATGGACAACTTTCATCCGATGCCATTTGGCGACCGTCTGTGGGTATGCCCAAGCTGGAGAGATCCTGAAGATAAAGATGCGGTTAACTTAATGCTGGATCCCGGCTTGGCTTTTGGTACAGGGACTCATCCTACCACGGCTCACTGCCTTCGCTTTTTAGATCAAAATGTTGTGGGTAATGAGCTTGTTATCGACTATGGCTGTGGCAGTGGCATTTTGGGTATTGCCGCCTTGTTATTAGGCAGCGATCGCATGTTAGGCGTTGATAATGATCCGCAAGCATTACTTGCTACTCGCCAAAACGCTGAACGCAATAACATTGCTCCTGAGCGTTATGACGTTGTATTGCCAGAGAACACTCATAAAGTACAAGCCGATATTATGGTCGCTAATATTTTAGCAGGGCCGCTCATGTTTTTAGCCGAGAATATTGCGAAGTTAACAAAAACCGGTGGCAAACTCGCGCTTTCTGGCTTACTGAGCCACCAAGCCGATGAAGTACGCCAAGCGTATGAGCCTTGGTTTAATATGGACGGTATGGAACAAATGGATGATTGGATCATCCTAACAGGCACTAAGATTTAATTAATCGAATGTCGCCCGTCAACAAGAGCAAAGGATTTAGTAGTTATGGCTGAGACACAGATTACTCGCTGCCCACATTGTCAGACCACATTTCGCATCCGCTTAGAACAATTAGCAGCGGCAAAAGGTGCTGTGCGATGTGGGTCTTGTTTACAGGTTTTTAAAGCCGCTAATCATCTTGTGAGCGGCGAGCCTAAAGCACCGTTTAAGCCATCGGCGGCCACTGCAAAGGTAGCTACTCCAAAACCGATCACGCCAGCGCCGATAAAAGACAATATGGTTTTTGACGAGACTGACGATGACGAGACTCCAGAGCAATTTAACGACGATCCTTTAGAAGACTTTGGTATTCGCCAGCCAGATCGTGATAGCAATGAAACGTTTAATAGCAGCCTTCAGCTCGATGATTCCATTTTCAGTATGCAAGAAAAGGCCAAACCGTCTCGTTACTCTCTGCTAGACAACAACAAAAAAGATATCGAATTTGATTTTAATAATGAATTTGAAACTGATAATTTTGGCAGTAATACAGATAACGCTGATGAAAGCTGGGCGTCCAATTTAATAGAGGACGAACAAAGGACAAACCTTAAATCAAACGCCAATGATGAATCATGGGCCGATGCGTTAATGGATGTCGATGATGACTTAGTCGAAAACATCGATATGAGTTTTACCAAAGAGAATGTTGCCAAACAAGAAGATGATTTTGTCCCTTCACTAGAAGATGAACCTGAAAGTGATCAATACCAATTAGGCAGCAATGACGATTTCGAACAAGGCACCATTGAAATTGAGCTGAACATGACTCACTCTATTAATGACCTGCTGGATGAGCCACTCAAGCTTAATAACAAGGGCAAGCGAAAAACGCCTGTTGCAGCAGCGCCAACGTTTCTCTGGTTTTGGCTAAGTGGCGCTGTTGTCATGCTATTTGCGTTAGTTGCACAAGTCGGTTACTTCAAATTTGATGCTTGGTCTCGCCATCCTCAGTATCGCCCTGCGTATGCCTTTACCTGCGAACTACTTAACTGCAAACTGCCAGCGATTCAAGACGTTAGTCTGATGAAAACACAACATTTTATGGTGCGCCCTCATCCCAAAGTAAAACAAGCCCTTTATATTGATACGCTATTGATTAATAGCGCAGACTATCAGCAGCCCTTTCCCGACTTAAACCTTATATTTACTGGCCTTAACGACCAGACTATTGCCTCACGACATTTTAAACCAGAAGAATATTTAGCCGGTGAATTGGCGGGATCTAATAGCATGCCGCTTAATGTTCCTATTCACATAGCGATTGAAATTTCTAATCCTGGAGCAGAAGCTGTCGGCTATAGAATTGAACTTGTTACCAATCATTAGATTTGTCATTACAAAACCCCAGCCTTGATGTCAATCAAATTGAGCCCTGTTTTTCGATAACCATCGATAAAAGGCTCAATTTGCCACGTCAAGCTTTTTAGTTGCAAAAAACTCACTAAAAACTGACCAATAGGCCTTTATTCATACCCTTGATATGAGTATTATACGCCGACTTTTCCATCGCGCACTTTTTAACCAGAAGTCACCATCCTTTATGTTAATGATTGGTCCTTACCAACTACCAAACCCCGTGGTGCTTGCACCTATGGCTGGGGTGACCGACCTTCCGTTTAGGCAGTTATGCCGACGTCTGGGTGCTGGCTTGGTAGTAGGCGAAATGGTTTCTAGTAATCCTAAATTAAGAAATACACGAAAGTCACAGCTTCGTTTGAACCACAATGGAGAGCCTGAGCCGATCGCCGTGCAAATTGCTGGTGGTGATCCAGAGTCGATGGCCGCAGCCGCTAAATTCAATGTCGAGAATGGCGCTCAAATCATCGATATCAATATGGGATGTCCGGCCAAAAAGGTGTGTAATAAAGCAGCAGGGTCTGCGCTGATGAAAGATGAAGTTCTGGTCAGTGAAATATTACATGCGGTGGTAGAAGCGGTAAATGTACCAGTAAGTTTAAAGATGCGCACGGGCTGGGCCCCTGAGCATAAAAATGCACCCAGAATTGCAGAAATCGCAGAGCAGGCGGGTATTGTCTCTTTAGCGGTACACGGCCGAACCCGTGGCTGTGGTTATAGTGGTGAAGTTGAATACCATACCATTCGTGATATCAAGCAACAGGTTAGCATTCCAGTGTTTGCTAACGGCGATATCACCAGCGCAGTAAAAGCCGCTGAAGTAATGGATTTTACTGGCGCCGATGGCGTCTTGATTGGCCGCGCGGCGCAAGGTCAGCCGTGGATCTTTCAGCAAATTGCTCATTATTTAGCAACGGGAGAGCTGCTTGCAGCCCCTGATTGGTCTGAAATCGAAACCATACTGCTTGAACATATTGCAGGGCTTTACACCTTTTATGGTGATTATTTAGGCGTGCGCATCGCACGTAAACACGTGAGCTGGTATCTGCAGACTCATAGCGAAGGTTTGGCCTTTCGCAAAAATTTTAATCGCTTGGAATGCTCAGCAGAGCAAGTCCTGGCGATTCGAACATTCTTCAAGGATAAAATACTTAATAAAGGAATAGCGGCATGAACACAGAATCATTATTAAGGAAGGTTGATACAGTGACCGAAGCGTCTCATACCCCAGCACAAGATTCATCTTTTGATGCCAATACTCAAACACTGCGTGATAGTGTTGAGCGTGCGTTACAAAATTACTTTGACAACCTAGACGGTCAGCCAGTATCCGATGTGTACAACATGGTGCTGTCAGAAGTTGAGGCTCCTCTACTCGAGACGGTTATGAAGTATACCCGTGATAATCAAACTAAGGCCTCTACGGTACTGGGTTTGAATCGCGGGACATTGCGGAAAAAACTGAAACAGTACGGAATGCTTTAAGCGTTTAACTTTTAATTATCTGGCGGCTATTTATAGCCGCTTTTTCGTTCTTGGTACTGACTTAACCACTTGGTCAACTTTATTCATCTATTACTTCGGAAAATCATGAGCATACTTAGTTCTGTCGACGCCCCTATTGTTAGCATCACTCCTGTACGTCGCGCTTTAATCAGCGTTTCGGATAAAACAGGCATTGTAGAATTCGCCCGCGCTCTAAGCGCAAATGGCACCGAGCTATTGTCTACTGGCGGTACTTACAAGTTACTAATTGCTGAAGGTATTCCAGCAACAGAAGTATCTGACTACACAGGTTTCCCAGAAATGATGGATGGTCGTGTTAAGACGTTACACCCGAAGATTCATGGCGGTGTTTTAGGTCGTCGCGGTATCGATGATGACGTCATGGCAGAACATGGTATTAACCCAATCGATTTGGTGATTGTCAATTTATATCCGTTTGCAGCAGCCGTTGCTAAACCGGGCTGTAGTTTGGCAGATGCGATTGAGAACATCGATATCGGCGGTCCTACTATGGTTCGTTCTGCGGCTAAGAACAACGCACACGTAGGCATCGTGGTTAAAGCCGATGATTACAACAGTATTTTGGCTGAAATTGCTGAGCACAAAGGTCTTACCACTAAGACGCGTTTTGATCTTGCGCTAAAAGCCTTTGAACATACGTCGCAGTACGACGGCATGATCGCGAATTATTTAGGTACGATTAACCTAGAAGCTGAAACGCTGAGCACTGAAGATCGCCTTAACTTCCCACGCACCTTCAATAGCCAGTTCACCAAAGC
>JBNMQI010000048.1:0-14434 GCA_051277905.1 Gammaproteobacteria bacterium
TAGCGTTTTGGACCCACCTGATCCCTTTCCGAACTCAGAAGTGAAACGAAACTGCGCCGATGATAGTGTGGGAGTTCCCATGTGAAAGTAGGTCATTGCCAGGCATTAATACCCTAAATACCCAACTCCTTGAGTTGGGTATTTTTTTGCCTGACATTCGGTGAAATATTATCCTGAGTTGTACTGGTTAATGCAGAATCGTCTATGAGTACCTTCCGTTGTCGATATTTTTACATCATTGACTAGCTTCCATGGTAGTTATTAAAATGTATAAATTCAGTACCTCAATAATTTTTAAAAACCTTTTTTAGGCATTACGTACTTTTACTTCATTCATAAATCGTTCTCGAATTACAACAGGATCCATTTTTATTACGGGAACCTTTATATTTCCTGACAAACATTTGCAGACAATAATAGTCATTTTGTTACTATCTAGAGCAGCCTGCATTGTTGCCGCTGCATCTTCTGCCTGACATTCGACAACGTTTTCACAACCACAGGCTTTCGCTACGGCCGCCAAAGATGTTTTTTTACCGGCATAGGTAGGTTGATCGCCAGTTGATCCATAACTGCCATTGTCAATAATTAGCAATATAAAGTTATCTGCAACATTATTGGCAATAGTCGGCAAGGTTCCGAAATTGGTTAATACTGATCCATCACCATCAATAGATATAACTTTCTGTTTTTGAGTCAATGCTAAACCGAGACCAATCGAAGAGGACAGGCCCATTGTTCCAAGCATATAAAAATTGCTAGGTTGATCATCGAACAAATGTAATTCTTGACTTGGTAAACCAATATTACAAATAATTAGATGGTCAGATATAACAGGTATGAGTTGTTTTAATACTTCAGAGCGAATCATTATTAATACCCCTTCCAGAAAGTTGCATCAGTCAGAATAGCAACAGGTTTATTGCACATGAATGTATAAGCTAAAATTGCATCTAGCTCTTCAACATCTTTTTCTTCATGAAAATGATAGGTAGGAATGTTAAGTTGAGCCAGTAATGCTTTAGTATGAACTGCCATTTCTACCTGACAAGCAACGGGTTCCCCTAGTTCACCACGATAACTGATCAACATAGGCAAGGGCATACGATAATACTGGGTTAAGGTAACTAAAGTATTAATTGTGACTCCGATAGCGGTGTTTTGCATAATAATAGCTGAACGTTTTCCACCCATAAAAGCGCCTGCACAAAGTCCTATCCCTTCGTCTTCTTTATTTGAGGGGATATGGAATATATGATCACTGGCTTCTATATTCTCGATTACGCTTGCTAACTGTTTACAGGGCACAGTGGTAACAAATTCGATTTTATTTTTGACGAAGTCGTTCACTATTCTTGTACTTATTGACAAGGTTTTTCTCCTTTTTTATTTCGTTATCAATAATTAGTCTGTTCTATAAAAATATTTAACTCAACCAATATTAATTTAAAAGATATTAAAATTTAATTTTACTATCGTGCTTCAAAAACATTGATATTAAGATAATTATCGATCTATTTCACATAAAAAAAACTAACAAATAGCCTGGCCTAGAGATTGACGAAGTACAATTTCTGTCTCTAGTTCGAGACTCTTGCAGCCCAGCTTACCATTCAGAATATCGAGTAATAGTTTGGCCGCAGACTCACCCATCCGTCTGTGCGGTACGTGAACTGTTGTTAATTTTGGCTGAATGACTTCAGCAAGGTCAATATCATCAAATCCAGTAACTGAAACTTCATAGGGTATTTTTATGCCCATTTCGTTTGCCCTAATAATAGCACCCGTTGCTAAGACATCGTTACCACAAATGATGACGGTGGGGCGGGGTTTACGGCTCATAAACTCTTCAAAAGCATCCGCACCACTTTTTAATGAATAAGTTGTTGGGATAATCTCAAGATTAGATTCTGGTATTCCGGAATTTTTCATCGCATCGCGAACACCATTTAGACGATCTAATGCACGGTCATTGAACTCAGTATAAGCAGTAATTACAGCAATATGCTTGTGACCATATTTCAAAATTTGATGAGCTATTTGAGATCCCGCCTTTCGATTATCAAACCCAACATTAAACGAGTTAGAGTCTTCACGGTAATTCCATGTCACTACGTAGGGGATTTGTCTGCGTTGTAAAAAGGCATAAGTTTTCTCAGGCCTCGCATGTCCTATTAATAATAAACCATCAGCACCCTGACTAATGAGGCTTCGTATTTGCTGATATTCCCTTTCAGGGTCGTACCCTGAACTAGCAATTAAAAGGGTTACGTTATTTTCTGCTAATGTCTCCTGAAAGGCCTGAATTCCACGAGCAAAGATTGCATTTTCCATGGTGGGAATAATTGCTCCAACTGTATTGGATCGATTTGATGCCAGAGCTCGTCCACCAAAATGAGGAGTGTATCCTAATGCCTCAACAACCTGCAAAACTCTATCGCGTGTTGTTTCAACAACTTTATCAGGTGTGTTAAAACATCTAGAAACTGTCGCTGTGGATACATCGGCCATTCTTGCAACATCTTGTAGTGTAGGTGCCGAACTTCTTTTTTTCATTTTTAATTATCAACCAGTGAATACCAATACTAAATTTCTAATTGTATAAAATTAGGTGGAAGTTTAGATATATCTTACATGTAAGCGCTTGCATTATCTAATGTAAGCGCTTACAATTTTTAAAAATCGCATAAATTTCAATAGTGCACCGTAATTGGGCAGTTTACTAAAATTGTTTTCTTGTCTAATTCGTTCGAACTGACTGGAGGGGGGCATGATTAAAAAAAGAGGATATTGGTGGCTCGTCATTAGTGGGTTGCTGTTTTGCTTCTATTGTTTGAACGTAGTTGTTGGAAAGGTCGCCCTGCTTTCTAACAATATTACTTTTTTTTCAATGGGTGACGTCGGTGAATTTATTGTGCTTTTTACTGCCGTAATTTTTTTTGTAGTAGCCATGCTCGAACGAGAAGCGCAATTAGATGGTTAAATAAAATTATTTATATTAATAAAAAATCTGAGGAGATGAGAATATGAAAAATAACGAAGATACACCTAGTAATAATGAACGCCGCCGTTTTCTAAATATTAGTAGCAAGTATGGCTTTACTGCTGCATTGGTTGCCGCTGCTAGTGGAAGTTTATTAATCAGTGAAGAAGCCGGTGCCGCAACAGCTAAAGAAGAAAAATCACGTGAAAATGCCGCTAAGCATAAAATGACAATAGCAACCGCTTATGTGCTTGGCGCTACCCGAAGCTACCCGATCATGCAGCTCGATTTCAAAGAGAATATCCAAAATATGTCTCGCGGACAGATTTATGTAAAACTGGCTCCCGGTGGACAGCTGGGCGCTGGTGGTGCGCTGGTACAAAAAGTACAGCAAGGTACCATTCAAGCCGCACAACATTCGCTCTCTAACTTTGCACCGTTTGCATCAGCTATCGACTTGATTAACTTGCCTTATTTTTGTGGTGCGAATCAGAATTTTGTAAACCTTGTAAACTCTGATACTTGGCGTGAAACTGTTCACCCATTGGTTGAAGCTAAGGGTTTTAAGCCTCTATGGTACGTTGTTATTGACCCTCGCGTAGTAGCACTACGTAAAGGTCAAGATGGTCCAATAAAAACACCTGACGATATGGCTGGACTCAAGTTCCGTGTACCTGGTTCAAAGATGTTACAACAGTATTATCGTGCAATTGGTGCCAATCCTACTCCAGTGGCCTGGGGCGAAACGCCGTCAGCAATCAAGCAGGGTGTTGCAGATGCGCTTGACCCTTCTGTAGGTGCACTTAATGTATTTGGTTTTAAAGACATCCTCTCTTGGGTAACGTTTACCCGAGCAGTGCCCGATTCGCAGGTTTACTCTTGTAATTTGGAATGGTTTAACAGCCTACCATTGGACCTCCGTGAAAGTGTCGAAGCTGCAAGCGAAATGACTTCTCACCAGAATCTGGCAAAAGTACCGGCTGCGCGCGCTTTTGCAATGTCAGAAATGTCAGAAAGCGGTGTGCAATTCTACACACCAACCGCAGATGAGCTTCAGCAGTGGGTCAACAAAGGCGGTCATCAAAATTCAGAATGGGACAGCTATAAAAAGGATCTGGCTGGTTCAATGGGTGCCTTCGATAAGTTGCTTGAAGCGGCTAACACTAAAGGAAAGTATTACGTACACGACGCTTAGTCACTCCTCAATTGGCGGGCTTTTCGATTGAGAGCCCGTTTTTTCCTATTTCCAATCCGAATATTAAAGGAGATAGACAAGTGAAAAAATTACTCTCTGTAATTGATAAAAATTGCGAGCGGTGGTTACTGCTTGGCTTTTATTCCATGATTGTTGTGACAATCGGCACTGAAGTAACTCGCCGTTTTGTCCTCTCGTATTCCTCTACTTGGGCCGAAGAAGTTGCGCGCTACGCATTTATTTACCTAGTCTGGATCGGAGTTGCTGCCGCAGTTCGTGACCGTGGGCATATTCGAATCGATGTCATTCTCGGATTTCTGGGCAATCGGGGTAAGTCAGTGATTTATCTAATAGGGGATTTTGTCATGCTGTTCGTTGCCGTGCTTGCGCTCTATTACTCCTATGAAACACTAGCAATATCGATGAAATATGGATCGGTGACGCATGGTTTAGGCGTTGCACAGGCTTGGTTTCTAGCCGCAGTACCGTTTGGCTTTTGTCTGGTTTGTTTCAGATTGGTGCAATCGATCATCCGTGATGTGAGTAATATTAAACACGGTCGTGATGTCTACGAAGGTGTGGGGTTATTCGATTAATGGAATACTTACAGCAAGATGGTTTTGATCTGGTTTTGGGTTGGGAATTTTACGTTCCTTTGTTAATTGCGCTGGTGATGATTATATTTGCAGTGCCGGTTTGGGCTGTGCTTGGCGTGACGACGCTCTCAATGCTTTATTTTTCCGAAGTGTTACCAATGGGATTATTTGGTGAAGCATTGTTTGATGGTATCGATGCATTTGCGTTAATTGCTGTGCCTCTGTTCATCCTCACTGGTGACGTGCTAGTGCGAACGGGGTTGTCCAATAAATTATTAAACGTTGCAGAAGCTCTAGTGGGTGGGTTCAGGTCTGGATTCGGCACCGCGACCGTCATCGTCTGTGGCTTCTTCGCTTGTATTTCTGGTTCGGACGCAGCGGGTGCTGCTGGCGTCGGCCGAATGACTATTGCTCGACTGGTTGAACAGGGTTATCCAAGACCCTATGCTTGTGCACTAGTAGCAGCGGGTGCCTGTACTGGCATTCTGATACCGCCTTCGATCGCTTATATTATTATTGGCCTTATCCTAGGGATTTCAGCCACGACACTTTTTCTTGCTGCAGTTATTCCTGGCTTACTCATCATCGTCACAATCATGATTACGAATATTGTCATGAACCGGATTATGGGTTATGAAAATGCGGGACAGAAATTTTCGATAAAACGTTTGTGGGATGCCGTTTACGATGCTCGATTCGCACTACTAGTGCCGTTTATTATTATGGGTGGCATATACAGTGGTATTTTTACACCTACTGAGGCGGCAGCCGTTGCGGTTATAACAACTATTATAATCGGTCTTTGTATCGGCAGCATTTCGATTTCTGATTTCCCAAAAATGCTGGCAAGCTCGGCCAAGGTTAACGGCGTCATCGTGCCCATTATTGCCTTCTCATTGCCTCTAGCCCAAACCCTTGCAGCACTCGAAATACCGCAAGGATTTGTCTATGCAATGACTTCCGTTACGGAGAACAAAACCCTCATCATTTTAATGATGATCGGTATATTAATTCTCGCTGGCTGCGTCATGGAAACGACACCCAACATCGTAATTCTTGCACCGATCATGCTGCCCCTGGCTCAAGAGATCGGTATGGATGAGATTCATTTTTGCATCATGATGGTGACCTCGCTGGGGGTCGGGTTTATAACGCCTCCGTTGGGCTTGAACCTTTTCGTGGTCTCTGGGTTAACGGGTGAACCCATTCTGAAAGTAGCGGTTCAGGCAATACCTTATGTGTTTGCGATGGGCTTTGTAGTGCTATTGCTGGCCTTTATTCCAGAGTTGTCACTTTGGGCGCTCTAGTTAGTGAGTAGTTAGGCCGAAGGCAAATAATGCTGGAAGTCTCTTAACACACAATTGAATTTTATAATTCCTATATTGAGGTAGCTTTACATGACTATTGAATTTTTGAAAAAAGCAGACAAATCTGCGACTACAGGCGAAGACGATACGCGTAAAATTGTTTCACAGATGCTGTCGGATATTGAGTCTGGTGGCGAACAGAAAGCCATTGCATACGCAACCAAACTCGACAATTACAGTGGCAATATTGTTGTTACTTCGGAAGAGATCGAAGCGGCTACCGCAAAACTTTCTCAACAGGTTAAGGACGACATTCAATTTGCTTATGAAAGGGTACGCGGTTTTGCAGAAAAGCAGCGTGCAGCTTTAATCGATTTTGAAGTCGAACTGTCTCCTGGCCTGTTTGCCGGCCAAAAACAAATACCAGTTCAAACCGCGGGCTGTTATGTACCCGGTGGACGCTATGCCCATGTTGCCTCCGCCATTATGTCGGTGGCTACAGCCAAGGCGGCTGGTGTAGATCATGTGATTGCTTGTTCGCCTCCAAAACCTGGAGAAGGTGTTAACCCTGCAATTATCTATACAGCCAATCTCTGCGGTGCAGACACCATACTCGCCCTAGGCGGTGTGCAGGGAATTGCCGCTTTGGCGTTTGGCCTGTTTACAGGGCATGCAGCAGATATTCTGGTCGGACCTGGTAATCGTTTTGTTGCAGAGGCAAAACGTATGTTGTTTGGCCGTGTGGGCATCGATCTGTTTGCGGGGCCTACTGAAATAGCCATTATTGCAGATAAAACAGCGGATCCAATGATCGTCGTTAGTGATTTGGTTGGGCAGGCTGAGCATGGTCTGGACTCACCTTGCTGGTTATTCACCACAGATCGCGAGCTGGGTAATAAAGTACTTGAATTAATGCCCGGATTTATTCAAAAACTGCCCGAAACTGCTCGTATTGCGGCTGAAGGATCATGGAAAGATTATGGTGAAGTTATCCTCTGTGCAGACCGTGAGGAAATGGCGCAAATCAGTGATCAGTACGCAGCTGAGCATCTTGAAGTACAAACTGAAGATCTCGACTGGTGGGTCAATCGCCTTCGTAACTATGGGTCACTGTTTGTTGGTGAAGAGACGACGGTTGCCTTTGGCGACAAGTGTTCAGGCACTAATCATATATTGCCAACCAAGGGTGCAGCTCGATATACCGGTGGTTTGTATGCGGGTAAATTCATCAAGACTGTTACCACGCAGCGGATGAGCCGCGAAGCCAACCGGGAAGTCGCTGCCGCAGCGGCCAGAATTTCTCGTTTAGAAGGTATGGAAGCCCATGCTCGGACAGGAGATGACCGACTTTCAAAATACTTTCCAAACGATACTTTCAATTTGCAGCCGTAATGCTTTATGTTGATGCGTCATCAGGTTGAGGTTTTGTAACTTGCTGGCGTTTTTTGCGAATAGTCGCCGTTTTAAAATAACCGTCAGGAAATGAATATGTATAAAAAGATACTTTTAGCCCTGGCACTAGACCAAGGGCATGGCTCCAGAGCGATTGAAATTGCCAGAAGGCTGAGGGCGGAAGACGGGGAAATTATTGCTGTGCATGTGCTTGATAAAATTCCCAGTTTCACCAGCTACTACATGTCAGCGGATAATAAAAAGCTTCCAGCTAATGTTGAAAAGGAAATTCAGGATGCTGCAAAGAATAAGATTGCCGATCGAATTGGAGCTGAGAAAGATGCTGAAGTTGTCGTCCTTAGTGGGCACCCGGGTAGAACGATTACTGACTATGCTAGAAAAATTTCTGCAGACTGCATTATTGTCGGATCTCATAAACCGGGGATCAGAGACTTTTTTCTCGGCTCAACGGCTGCACGAATCATGCGTTACGCGCCTTGCTCAGTTCATGTTTTGCGTTAATAACGCTCTGTTAACAACCTAGACAGGTAGTTTTTATGAAATCGATTTTTGATCTGACTGATAAAGTGGCACTAGTAACCGGTGCCAGCTCTGGTATTGGTCAACGTCAGGCATATGCACTCTCAATGGCTGGTGCCTCGGTGGTATTACTCGGCCGGCGTAAGGAGCAATTGGCATCTACGGTTGCTGAGATAGAAGAAAATGGAGGTAAAGCTACCTTCCTTGCAGTTGATCTGACTGATCGCGACTCGCTCAGTGATATTGCCAAACAGGCGTCTGACACATTTGGTTCGGTTGATATTTTAATCAATGCTGCTGGAATTAACCTACGTCAACCCGCAGATGTAATTACCCCAGAAAGCTGGGATGAAACGATTAATCTCAACCTTTCTGTACCTTTTTTTTTGGCGCGCGAGCTGGTGCCTGGTATGCAAGCCAAAGGTTGGGGGCGCATCATCAATATCGCTTCTCTGCAATCAACCCGAGCCTTTGCCAATGGCATGGCTTACGGTGCTTCCAAAGGCGGGATTGCCCAGCTGACCCGAGCCATGGCCGAGGCATGGTCGTCAACGGGAATTAATTGTAATGCTATTGCCCCAGGTTTTTTTCCAACAGGCTTAACCGCACCGGTTTATGAAAATCCTGAAATGCTAGACAAGTTGGCCGCTCAGACAGCGATAGGTCGAAATGGTGAGCTTCAAGATCTTGATGGCGTTACAACCTTTTTGGCTGCCGCCGCTTCAGACTATATTACTGGGCAAGTTATTCACCTCGATGGTGGTTTCACTGCCAAATAGGACAAAATTATGAAAGCACTCGTTTATACCAATACACTTGAACTACAGTACAGAGAGGAACCTAAACCCACTCCTGTTAGCGGGGAAGCGTTAGTTCAAATCGAAGCTGTGGGAATATGTGGTTCTGACATGCATGCCTATCATGGTCACGACGCTCGTCGCGTACCACCGTTGATCCTTGGACATGAAGCGGTTGGCGTTGTGCAAAACGGACAGCAGAAAGGTAAACGGGTGGTATTGAACCCGCTCATTACCTGCGGTCATTGCAATCATTGTCAGGGTGGTCGATCAAACCTGTGCGCTGAGCGAGAGTTAATTGGTATGCGCCGGGCTGGGGCTTTTGCGGAATACATTAATATACCTGAACGTAATCTTCTTGAGATACCACAGGATATGGATCCGACTGTAGCCAGTCTCACTGAGCCTGCCGCCACGTCATTACATGCTGTTTATTTAGCAGAAAAAATATTGCATCGGCCCCTTTCAGAGTGTCGAGCATTGGTATTAGGGGGAGGATCAATCGGCGTATTTGCCGCATTAATGTTAAAGCACAAAGGCTGCAAGGCAATTTATTTGGGTGATACTAATGCTCTGAGAAGAGAAACTGCTGACAAGTTAGGCTGTGCGATTGTTTATGACCCATTGGGTACTAATTTACCAGAAGCCGCTAGTTTTGATCTGGTTCTTGACGCAGTGGGCAGTGGCCGAACTCGTGCTGCGTCTTGCGAAATGGTCGCCAGTGGCGGAGTTATTTCTCATGTAGGTCTGCAGGATAATGAGCCAGGGCTTGATACACGCCGATTAACGCTGGATGAAATTACTTTTCTGGGGAACTACACCTATAGCGTGGTCGATCTTAAAGCGGCTATTGATTTGTTATACAGTGGTGCGTTGGGTTCGCTCGATTGGGTTGATACGCGCCCCCTATCTGATGGTGCGGCAGCTTTTAGTGAAATTCACGAGGGCAAGGCTGGTTCTCCTAAGATTGTTCTCAGACCATGAATTGTTGACAAACGGAAGAGTAATAGGGCCGTATAGTATTTTTAATGTGCCTAATTATTGCCTAGGATTAATATCTAAAACCAAAAGCCCAGCCGTTTCTCGGCTAGGCTTTTTTATGCCAGTTATTTTTTATCTACAAACCAATGCCTGTAAAAGGATATTTTAGACTAGAAAAATTACTCGTTAGTTGTGCTGATACAGCAATGGAAACTCATCACCCACTAACGGATCTCCATGCTGCAATGTGACATGGTTAAAAGGGGGAGAGGTGACAATGTTTTGTTTACGTACGAAGCGAACATCGTCGCCTACTAACCTAAGAGAAAACGCACGTCTTTGAGTGCTCGTACTATGATTAGCGGGTGCTCCATGCAATGTTCGGTAGTCAAATGCAACGGCATCGCCAGGCATCAAGTCCCAACCGACTATATTATAGTTATCTCTATTGGCATTGATGTCAGGGATTTCTTCGAGACCATCACTCTGGTTTAATGGTTGACCATTAAACCGTTGAGGGCGGAAAGATTTCCCCCATTGATGCGATCCTGAAACAAACTCCAAGGTTCGCTCCCGAGGAATTTCGTCCAGAGGGATCCATAGACTGACAGTTTTTGGACCGTCAACGCAATAATAGGGCATATCGTGGTGCCATGGCGTGGCAATACCGGTCTGGGCTTCTTTGACTAAAACATGCTCGTGAAAAAGCTGAACTTTTTCACTATTCATCAAATTAGCCGCTATTTCTGCAGCGAGGGAATTGAAAATAAAGTCTCGATACTGAGGAATTCGTTGCCAACTGCAGTAATCGACAAAGAACTGTCCACCCCCGTCTTCACTTTGATAGATTCTAGCGTCAGGATTCGGATTGGCTATGTTGGCAGCAATGCCATTACGAAGCGTCTCTACCCAGTCTACAAAAAGGCCGCGCAGAACCGTAACGCCTTCGTTCTGAAATTGTAGTACAGTGCTAGTATCGAGTTGTAATTTCATTTCATACTCCTGATCAATTACATTAATGATGAAACACTTTAACCATTAGAAATACTTTGCGAAACCAGTATTAATAAATAGTTTATATCAAATAAATATAATCAGTCGTATTCATATGAAAAACTACTTAATGCGATTATGGTCGGTTATAAAACACAAAAAAGGTTTAAATTTGGTTCTCAACAGACCGACCAATGATTTCAACTGCTTTTTGTTTAGATGTGATGCAAGAGCTAGGCAATCAATTCATTCGCTTGAATACAAGGCCATCTAACGAATCAAATGTGTTGCATCACGCGATTGTAATACTGAATAACTCCAACCTGAAGACTTTGACCTACTCCTAGTCCGGGGCGGTATGAATCGATACCGAAATGTCGTTGGTTCTATCAACCAGCAATTGTTGAATCTAGTTTTAAGTATCATCAAATGCAGGGACTGTATAACTTTTGTGAGAAGATTTTTAATAACGATGCAAAAGAGCGATTTGAAGAATATTTTGAGAATAATCAGTAACCCATAATGAGGTTCGAATGAAGCAATACCTACTTAGTATTGATCAAGGCACAACGAGTACTCGAGCCATGTTATTTGATGACAGTGGTAAGGCTTGCTACACAGCGCAAAAAGAATTTACTCAATATTTCCCCGATGATGGCTGGGTAGAGCACGACCCTGAAGAAATTTGGTCGACGACACTTGCGGTGGTTATAGACGCCTTGTCTAAAGCCAAGCAAGACAATGTTACCGTCGCCGCAATAGGTATCACTAATCAACGTGAAACCACAGTAATTTGGGATCGAGCCACTGGTAAACCAATATACAACGCCATCGTATGGCAAGACCGAAGAACAGCTGACTATTGCGAATCTTTGCGAGCAAAGGGCAAAGAGTCAGTAATAATATCAAAAACGGGTTTACTATTAGACTCTTACTTTTCTGGCACAAAGATTAACTGGATTTTGAACCATGTCGATGGTGCGCGAGAACGAGCCATGCTAGGTGAGCTCGCTTTTGGCACCATCGATTCGTTTCTCATTTGGCGACTGACGCAAGGTGCCGTGCATGCGACTGACGCCACCAATGCGTCACGCACCATGCTATTCAATATACATACTCAAAGTTGGGACAAGGCGCTGCTGGATTTATTGGAAGTGCCCGAGTCATTACTAGCTGAAGTTAAAGATAGTTCTGCTGACTTTGGGGTGACGAGCCATGCAGTTTTGGGCGTAGAAATACCCATTGGTGGTGTTGCGGGTGATCAGCAAGCGGCACTCATAGGGCAGGCCTGCTTTCAACCAGGCATGATTAAAAGCACCTACGGTACGGGTTGTTTCATGATGCTCAATACTGGAAGCCAAGCGATCGAGTCAAAGAATCGATTGTTAACAACGGTTGCCTATCGTTTAAATGGTGTCACCACCTACGCGCTAGAAGGCTCTATTTTTGTTGCTGGTGCTGCAATTCAGTGGCTGCGTGACGGTATTGGTATTATTGACTCAGCCGCCGAATCTGAAAAGATGGCTGCTTCCTTGGCGTCAAATGCTGGTGTTTATCTTGTGCCTGCCTTTACTGGTTTAGGGGCTCCTCACTGGGATCCGGATGCACGGGCAGCTATATTCGGCATGACACGCAATACAGGGCCAGCGGAGCTGGTGCGAGCGACCTTAGAGTCAGTCTGTTACCAAACGTCAGATTTACTCAACGCCATGAACGGAGATGGGCAAGCGCCACTGAGTATTAGAATTGATGGTGGCATGGTTCAGAATAACTGGCTTTGTGGTTTTCTGGCAGACATTCTTGCTGTCAATGTAGAGCGACCACTGGAAACTGAAACAACCGCTTTGGGAGCTGCTTACTTGGCGGGATTGCATATCGGTATTTTTGACTCTACTGATACCATTGCGAAAAATTGGCAATCAGAATCAAAGTTTAAACCCGATATGGGTGAATCGAAACGAAGCTTGTTACTGACTGGCTGGCATAAGGCCGTTCGAAATGTCACATCTCATGATTGAAGTGACATGATTGATGAACTAGGATAAGCCTGTATTTAAATTGCATTTTTACAAACTAAACTAACTTAACAGGTGGAACAACATCATGTTAGGTGAATAAGCGATACAATATTCTTTTGATTTTTGGCGGTACATCACTACGACAAAGTGAGTCTGTTATATTTTCGGAAGGTAATTACAGCATCATGGGGCTATGCCATTAGGCTTTATCTTTATAGATATTAATCTGTAACCAAGAGTATCCTCCCTCTAACAATAGACAAACTAACAGTTTAAAATAATGAATCAACTTGAACAACTTCAGCAATTCACGACACTGGTCGCCGACACAGGTGACATAGAAGCGATTCAGCAATATACCCCCGAAGATGCGACAACGAATCCCTCTCTTATTCTAAAGGCGGTTAGCTTGCCGCACTACCAACCCCAACTCGCCTTAGCGCGGTCTTACGCACTGTCTGAAGGTGGAGACGCTCAACAGCAACTTGATAATGCCTCTGACAAACTGGCTGTTTTAATTGGAAAAGAAATACTCGGCATTGTACCTGGCAGAATCTCTACCGAAGTGGACGCACGATTGTCTTTTGATATATCGGCGAGTATTCAAAGGGCACGCAAAATAATTGGTTTTTACGAGCAGGATGGCATTGAACGGAAACGTATACTGATCAAATTAGCCTCGACTTGGGAAGGTATACAGGCTGCTGGGCAGCTTGAAAAAGAAGGTATTAATTGTAACCTCACTTTACTGTTCAGTTTTGCTCAGGCACAAGCCTGTGCCGATGCAGGCGTATTCTTGATTTCTCCCTTTGTTGGGCGGATATTTGATTGGTATAAAAAGGCCGATGGTGTTGACAGTTACTTACCTCAAGACGATCCAGGTGTTTTATCCGTCCAGCGTATTTTCAACTATTACAAAACACATGGTTTTGACACTGTAGTGATGGGTGCTAGTTTTAGAAATTGCGATCAAATTCGACAGTTGGCTGGCTGTGATCGACTTACCATAAGTCCAGCTCTAATGCAGGAATTAGCAGATACTGAGTTACCCTTAGCCGAAATTCTAGACGAAAAAAATACCACAACAGCCGACAACAAAAATCGATTAGACGAGTCTAGTTTTCGTTGGGGCCATAATAATGACCCAATGGCGACAGAAAAATTGGCTGAGGGCATTCGGCTTTTCACCGCTGACCAGTTAAAGCTTGAAGCTATTTTAATGCCTAGCTAATTAATATTGCCGTCAACGTTAGGTGAACTTCGTTGGCGGCTTTAGGTATTACAAAAACAGTGTTCGTAACAAACCCCTTTGCATTTACTGTATTGTGAAGCACTGGTTAGTGCTTTAGTGGCTGCTGGTTACCAAGCATTTGTTATATAGACAAAGTAAATGCTGAGTTTTGGCTACAGTAAACTATCTATTGACGATCGGCGTGTTAAGTACCTATAAACAAGTTTTCGGATCAACGTCATGTAGATGACAGTTAAAAACGCTCACTTGACCATAACTTTACTTACTTTTTTCTCATTATTAACTTTGTGTCGACTATGAAAAGAGCTGACAAGGTCAACAATAAGCCGTTGAAGATTGGGCCTCATATTTCACATACCTAGTTTATTTGTACCTTTATC
>JBNMQI010000049.1:0-14342 GCA_051277905.1 Gammaproteobacteria bacterium
GGTGATTGAGCCATCTGCATTTTTAGCGGTTACAGAAACTGGCTCGGCGGCGCAATGAATACCGCGTGTGTCGTGGCTGACCATGAAATAATCAGGGCTAGAGTTGTTGAAGTGATTAAGTGCTCCAGCTTTACAATCAGCTGACCCAACGGTGCTGTCTGTGTTACTAGCTCCTAGTGTAATAACTCCATTAGTTGTAAAAAGCCCACCACAAGCGTCGTCAATTCCAATTAGCGAAGTGTTTGCACCAGTTGTGATGTAGGTATCAGCAAAAACAACACCGACAAAACTTGAGTCGGCACCTATGGTTGTGTAGGTCCCCGTATTCCAGATAATAGTGCTATTACGGGTAACATTTAGCAGTTTTATTGTCAGGTTTGCACCAAAGGCAAGATAGTCCTTGATATTGAAAACCCAAAAATTGGGTTCATTGTTACCGTCAAGCGTGAGAGTTATGCCCGCAGTCGTCGTCAGATGATTGGGTGCGTAATAAACGCCTGGTTGAAGGGTTGTATTTCCTGTGATTGTTGAAGAGAGAGTAATGTCAGTGGGCATATTGAACAGTGTAGCTTGGGCTTGCTCAAGCTGCGTTTTGTTGGCATTAGCATCGAAGTTTGTAACACTGTCTTCCAATATATTACCATCGACGCTGCCAGTTGCAGAGACTGTAACGCTGGTGCCAGCTTTGGCATCGCCACCAACTTTAGCGTGTGCTCCAATTACCAGGGCACGGGTTCCGGCAGTAGCATCGCCATTGACTATTGTAGAGTTGCCAAGTGTTAGGTCAATTCCGGCAAAGGCATTGCCTCCGATCGTTACAGAAGCCCCGAGATCTACGGATACGACTGCCTGAATGTTACCATTGCCATTGATTTTTGAATCGGCTCCCATTGTTATGCCAGAACCAGAATAAACCGTCTGGCTATTGAGGTTGGAATCTAATAAAGGCGTAGCATTTGCCTGACTAACAGATATTATAAAAAATACTGGAACATAAAGGAGTTGCTTTGAAAGATTCATAAAATTGAGCTCTTATAGCTATTAAGTGTATTCATTAATCTGGTAAATTTATCCATTAAACTATTTACGATTCTAAGATGGAGTGATCTAAGTCCCAGTTATTTCATTTGAAAGATGAAGCTAACTGAGGTGAAGTTGCAACTGGCGAAGCCGCTGGCACACCAAAAACAATGGAAAATATAGGAATAAATATCAGGCGTTTTATAAATATCATAACTGTAGACTCCTGCGATAATGAATTGTCGAGGTGATTTTTATACTTGATGCAGTGAGATTATTATAAAACTTGGTCGATAGGTTATAACCTGTAACTAAAGGATTTGAGGTGTCAGATTTGATCACACCAAACATTCCCTCTGTGTAGGATAATAATTTTTCTTTGGTATGGTAATAAGCGTAGCCAAGCATAAGTCTAGGATTACCTCAAGTATAAGTAATAATAGTAGTTCAACCATTGAGATATATCCTGACTAACTAATAAATAATGATCTGACTATATAGACTATCCGACGAAAGGTACCTTTAATGGTTACTTCAAGTGGGTAAATGTGTACTTTCTTATATTATTTTATATTTTGCCTTTGACAGGTTTTACTTCCCATTCAACTGCCCAAGGTTTAATCATGAAAATAGTTTATCTTCAGCCCGTAAGTAATTTAAACCGGATGGAATTGCCGCTATAATTAATTTTTTTATTTAGTCGAGGCGAAGATGCCTGAAATGACGAGTAGTCCTAAATCACCTGTTGTTCTGTGTTTTTCGGCACATGATGCGACGGGTGCCAGCGGTATGGCAGCGGATATTGAATCGATAGCCAGTCAGGGTTGCCACGCGAATACCGTGATAACCTGCATGACTGTTCAGGATTCTCAAATGGTGTCGAGTTTAATACCTATTGATGGCGATATTATTGTGCAAAGTGCACGAGCAGTTCTTGAAGACACACTAGTGGATGTAATCAAAATTGGTCTGATTGGCAGTGATGAGGGTGTGCAGGCAATTCATGATATTTTACTCGACTATCCGGATATTCCTGTCGTGTTTGATCCGATGCTGATTGGCAGTAATGGTATGGAGCTGGCCGACGACGATGTGGTTGAGTCAATTCGAGAGTTATTGATTCATCATGCCAATATTATGACAATTAGCCCTGCAGAGGCTGGTATTTTGATTCCGGAGGCTGATAATCTGGCGGCGATGATGACGGGGTTAATGGATAAAGGTTGCGAGCATGTTTTGCTTAGTGGTCGTCGGGAGCCGAGTACATCAGTGGTAAATTCGTTGTATCATAATTATCGGGTGATCGAGCAGTTTGAATGGCCGCGTTTAGACAATGAATTTTATGGTGCTGGTTGCACGTTATCGGCTAGTCTTGCGGCTTTATTGGCTCAGGGCCTGGACCACTTAAGTGCTTGTCGTGAAGCACAGAATTATTGCTGGCAAAGCCTTAAACAAGGTACTCGATATGGCATGGGCCAGTATCAACCCTCCAGACTATATTGGATGCACGACGAGGAATAACCTCCCAAAACCTGCAACATTTATTTTTAAAGAACAAGTTTTAACGGATAAAAAATGTCAAAATCTGAATCATTAATGCAACGCGCCACTCGAGTTATACCTGGAGGAGTCAATTCTCCAGTCCGTGCATTTAACGGCGTTGGCGGATCACCCCTGTTTTTCGAGCGAGGTGAGGGCGCTTGTTTATTTGACGTAGATGGCAAATCGTATATTGATTATGTTGGTTCATGGGGACCGATGATTTGTGGGCATGCTCACCCCGAAATTATTGATGCTGTCTGTGACGTGGCCAAGAAGGGACTGAGTTTTGGTGCGCCAACAGAACTAGAAGTGGAGTTAGCGGAACAGATTTGTGCGGTGATGCCGAATATGGATAAGGTGCGAATGACTTGCTCTGGGACAGAAGCAACCATGAGCGCGATTCGATTAGCACGAGGGTTCACCGGTCGTGACAAAATAGTCAAATTTGAAGGCTGTTATCATGGGCATTCTGACTCGTTATTAGTCAAAGCTGGCTCGGGGGCCCTGACATTAGGTGTGCCCGACTCACCCGGTGTGCCGGCTTCCACTGCGGCCAATACACTCACACTTGAATACAATAATGCCGAGCAGTTAAATCAATTGTTTGCCGAAATGGGTTCTGAAATTGCCTGCATTATCGTCGAACCAGTAGCCGGTAATATGAATTGTATTCTTCCAGCTGCAGATTTCCTCACAGCAATGCGGCGCTGTTGTGATGAAGCCGGTAGTGTTTTGATTCTGGACGAAGTAATGACAGGGTTTCGGGTTGGCTTAACGGGCGCCCAGGGGCATTACAACATTAAGGCTGATTTGACAACGCTGGGTAAGATTATTGGTGCGGGCTTGCCAGTAGGCGCTTTTGGTGGGCGAGGAGACATAATGGATTACATCGCGCCCGTTGGACCAGTATACCAAGCGGGTACCCTAGCAGGTAATCCGGTAGCGATGGCGGCAGGATTGAAAAATCTTGAAATTATTTCACGCCCAGGTTTCTACGAGACGTTAATCGAAAAAACAAATCGATTAATTGAGGGTATCCTTGCCGCAGCAAAAAACAATAATATTCCGATGCAGGCTAATCAAGCAGGCGCTATGTTCGGGTTATTTTTTACTGATCAGCAGCAGATAGCTAGTTTTTCTGACGTAAGCCGTTGTGACATTGGACGATTCAAACAGTTTTTCCATTTGATGCTTGAGCAGGGTGTTTACTTGGCACCTTCGGCATTCGAGCTTGGTTTTGTTAGTTCGGCCCATAGCGATGAACAGATAGAGCAGACGATTGCTTGTGCCGACAAAGCATTATCACAAATTGTGAAATAACAGCCGATTGAGTTTATTAGAGTTGCAAGGGGGAAAAGGTATGTCCTTTTTCTCCTTAGGCTTTATAGGTTCCTAAAGCCCCAATAAACTTTTTTTCAAACTACTATCGGCAGAGAAGTTGCCTAACCATATTTCGAGTAAGATATTTTTAAAATCGACGCCTGGGATAATACCCAGTAGCACCTTGTTCTTAATTATTTTGGTACCCTTGCCAGGAATGTAATCTAATTGGTAACGATCTCCTTTGACGGCACTTGTGTTGAAGTAACTATAAAACTGTTCAATTTGATTTTTGAGCCTGATGATGGTTTGTTTATCTTGATTTTTTTCAAAACCATCGCGCCAGTCCTTTAGCAGTTTTTTCTGTGTTACCTCTCGATAAACAAAGTCCATTTGTAGTCGATAGGCACTTGAACTAGATAAGATCTCTATAACATTGCTGTTTTTATTGGCTAGATAAAGTGAGCAAACATAGAGGTTGATCCATAATTTACCCATAAGTCCAGCCCCATTTAACTGGAGCACTTCGCCGTTATCAAAAGTCACTTGTTCATCGAGATAAACACTTGCTTTTTGGGTGGAATGAACCAACGGAGCAAACAAAATTAAAGCTAATGTCATTATTAAATTTTTCATTAGAATATTAATGGCCAACATTCAATACCTAGATTGGGGATAGTTATCTTGTTAATTGTTAGGCTCCGATGTCTGGTTTATGGTGTTGAATAATGCCCAAGTGTATAAGTTCAGCATGAAGTATGACGGCCCTATCAAGTGATTTTGGTATTTCGAGTAAGCGCTGTTTCAAATTACTGTCTAATGGAAGCAGAAATATCAGTTGATAGAGTATTTCGGCGAAGCCATCATCCGGATTAAATATCTTAGCCTCCTGCTGGCTAATATGTTGCAACAATTCTTGCATATAGAGATACTGTCTTGGAACCTTTTGTTTACTTTCTTCATCCAGTATATTGACCGTAGCAATGGTTAATCCATCCGCTTGAGTCCGTGTTTTGTCAATTTCAAAACGATCAACGCCGAACGCTGTAATGCCAAGTAATCCGTCTTTTCTATCGTGCCAATCATGAATATTGGCGGTGGTTCCAACCGAGTGAATTTCACTATTTGATTCGGCTTCTTCCCCTTTAAAAATAAGAATAATACCAAAATGAGACGTTTCGCGCATACAGTTAGCGACCATATCGGTATAGCGAGGCTCAAAAATTTTGAGTGACAACACATTTCCCGGTAACAGGACGGTCTTAAGCGGAAATAGAGGCAATTCGATCATAGATAAGTTAGTAGATAATGCATATTAATGGTCTAGTTATTATTCTAATTGAGGGATTAATCATTCGCTGCCCAGCGAGGTGAAATTTGATTTGGAATATCGAGCTGATCAAGAATTCGGGCAACAACGAAATTGACTAGATCACTGACTTGATTGACTCCCTGATAAAACCCAGGGTTGGCTGGCAATATGACGACACCGAGATTAGAGAGCTTAAGCATGTTACCAAGATGAATGCTGGAAAAGGGCGTTTCTCTTGGTACTAGTATTAATTTTTTGCGTTCTTTGATAATGACATCAGCAGCCCGGGTAAGCAGGTTTTCACTCGTTCCGCAGGCAATTGATGAAAGCGTAGCCATAGTACAGGGGCAAACGACCATGGCGTCTGCAACTGATGACCCGCTAGCGGGTGGTGCTGTCCATTGATCTTTTGAATAAGCGCTGATGAGTGATGTATCAACTTTAAAATAATCACACAACTGTCGCTGCATTTTTTGAGGTGAGCCACTGAGTTTTAAATCAGACTCCATACCGAGCACAATTTGCCCCGCCTGCGAGCAAAGAAACTGAACATGAATTCCAGCGTCGAGGCAGCATTGCATGAGGCGTAACGTGTAAGGTGCACCTGATGCACCGGTCATTGCTAGAGTTAAAGTTTTAATCATAATGCTGTCTCATTCTATTCATCCCCTCGAATACCTTGTTTAGATCTCTGACATTGATCAGATTTTTGAGGAATATTTAATCATATTGCAATTGTATTCCTAGTAATGTTTTTTTCATCACTTTTACACCACCTTTAATTCTAATATAAAGGCAAATTCTTTTGACCACCACGAATAGATTCTATCTTCGCCACACACGCCTTAAAAAATGACTGGCTTATTTTTTGAGGATTTTTGGATTTAGGGTGCATCATTTAAAAATTGGACTGCATGGCTAAAATCAGGCGTTGGTGGATATTGTCAAAACCGCCATTACTCATAATAACGATTTGATCCATGGGTTGACACTCTTTGACCAGTTGATCAATGATTTGTCCTGTATCGCTTTTAATCAACACCTGAGTTGCGGTGGTATTGTTGACGAACTGAGCCATGTCATTGATATCCCATTCCAAAGAGGGATTGTCGACCATCAATACCACATCTGCAGAATCTAATGAGTGAGCAACTTTGTCCCGCAGCGATCCCATCTTCATCGTGTTTGAGCGCATTTCAATGACAGCAAACAGGCGGCCTTTAGTTTGGGCTTTTAACGCTTCCAAGGTCAGCGCAATAGCGGTTGGGTGATGCGCAAAATCGTCAATAATTTTGATATCATTAATCTCTGCGATCAGTTCCTGACGACGTTTCACTCCCCCAAATTGATTTAATGCTTCTATCGATGTTTGTAATGGAATCCCTACATGACGTGCTGCAAGCGCTGCAGCGCAGGCGTTTAATGTATTGAATCGGCCCGTCTGAGCCAGCTTGATAGTGAAGCTTTGTCCTGTGTGATGATCGCTCACACAGGACTGATCATCTAGCGTGAAATCTGCTTTATTGCGGGTTGGACTATTACTGTCTGCATCAATATTGTCTGAACCAAAACTAAGACAGTCGCTCCAGCAACCCATAGCCAATACTTCATCCAGCGCCGCGATATCGTGATTATGAATAATAAGCCCTGTTTTTGGCAGCGTTCTAATTAAATGATGAAACTGACGTTGGATGGCAGGCAGGTCATCAAAAATATCAGCATGATCAAATTCAAGATTATTGAGAATTAAGGTGCGTGGATGGTAGTGAACAAACTTTGAACGCTTGTCGAATAACGCGGTGTCATACTCATCTGCTTCAATCACGAAGAAGGGGCTTTCGCTCGCATCATCCATCTGACCCAGACTAGCGGACTGAGTAAAGTTTTGGCTTATACCACCAATTAAATAGCCAGGGTTTAGCCCGCTAAATTGAAGAATCCATGCCAGCATACTGCTAGTGGTGGTCTTGCCATGCGTGCCGGCAACTGCGAGTACCCATCGGTCGCGCAATACGTTTTCGTAAAGCCATTGTGGGCCAGAAATATAGGGTAGGTTATGCTCAAGGATAGATTCAAACTGGGGGTTGCCGCGTGAAATGGCATTACCGACAATAAATACAGTGCCGTCGTCAGGCAAAGTATTGGCATCATAGCCGTCATGAAGTGTGATGCCAGCATCGTTAAGTTGAGTACTCATGGGAGGATAGACAGCGGCATCAGACCCTTCAACTTCAAACCCTTTCTCGCGGGCCAAAAGAGCAACACCTGCCATGAAGGTGCCGCAAATACCCAATATGTAAATTTTCAAATTATAAATTACCTTTAAGGTTGCAGCGCCTTAATAAAGCCAAAGAATGATTAGTTGATATAACACGAAATAGTTAAAACTAATCATGGCCGAAGTCAAAGTTCCCATGTCAAAAGCGCGCTTAAAAATTAATGACAATACGGTAAGGTTCCAAAAAATGAGCGCAATGGACAGATTGATTTTAAGCTGTGTGACCGATTGGTTTGCAACGCTATGGTCTGTGACTAGTGAATATAACGTTAGACTGACCAATGTCATGATCAAATTGGTACCGATCAGAGCGGACATTGTTTGAAACATTCGAGGCAATTTCTTCCTAATACGCAAAGTGACATAGGTGATTAGGCTAAGTAAGATTAATTCAAGCGTGATGTGGCCAACAATAGTCAGGTAGCTTCGTTGCCCATCAATCAGCATTAAACCGACTATCAGATAACTAGCCAGGCTCAATACAATGCAATATAGGCTATTGGGGAGTCGCTCTGGGCTCGATGCCAGCACAGCTATCATCGCACAGTGTTTCAGGCAATGAATCCATTGCTTTAGGTGGTAAGTCATAAATTTTGAGTCAATATTCAGCAATAGACGAATGATTACTTAGTTGCATATTGAAAACAACCACCACGGCTTGCATTCAATACGTATTCCTTGAGTCAGCAAAGCAAGTATGTTCAGTCTAGGTTCAATGTATTAGGATAGACTGAAACAAGGTATAACAATGAATAAATGTTGATGAAGTTAGTCATCTCACCCATTAAATTCCAAAGTGCATACAAGTTTTGTCGGATTGTAATGAAAATACATGAGGATTAGGTTGCAGTTGGTTATAATTACAACCAAATTTTTAAGTAGTTCCCAAGTCTATGAATATCCAGCCGATGAGTAATCTAGTCCATGAATGATGCTTCAACACCCAGCACAGCTGTTACTGACTTAGCGGCAACGAACCTAGATACGTTTCAGGGGTTAATTCAAATATTACAAAGCTATTGGGCCGAGCAGGGTTGTGTTGTCATGCAGCCACTGGATATGGAAGTCGGTGCGGGTACTTTTCATCCATCAACGTTTTTGCGTGCCATCGGGCCTGAGCCATGGCGAGCCGCCTATGTTCAGCCAAGTCGCCGACCCACTGACGGGCGTTATGGCGAAAACCCCAACCGACTTCAGCATTACTTTCAATTCCAGGTATTGCTAAAACCGTCACCTGATAATTTTCAAGAACTGTATCTAGGCTCTTTGGAGCGACTCGGTTTTGATACGCTGGTTCACGATGTCCGTTTTGTTGAAGATAACTGGGAGTCACCAACACTAGGTGCCTGGGGTCTGGGTTGGGAAATTTGGCTAAATGGCATGGAAGTCTCGCAGTTTACTTATTTCCAACAAGTGGGTGGCCTTGAGTGTCGGCCTGTTTCAGGCGAAATTACCTACGGTATTGAACGGCTTGCGATGTATATGCAAGGTGTTGACAGCATTTACGATCTTGTTTGGTCGCGCAGTGAGTATGGTGAAATCACCTATGGTGATATTTATCATCAAAACGAAGTAGAGCAATCAATCTACAACTTTGAACTCGCCGATACAGACGCGTTATTCCATTGGTTCGACGTCTGTGAAACCCAATGTCAAAATTTGATCGAAAAGAAGTTAGCCCTGCCGGCCTACGAACAAGTTATGAAAGCATCACATGCGTTCAATTTGCTCGATGCGCGTCACGCTATTTCAGTGACAGAGCGCCAACGTTTTATCCTGCAGGTGCGCACGCTATCAAGAGGTGTTGCGCAATGTTATTACGAGTCGCGCGAGGCACTAGGTTTCCCGTTGTTGCCCAAAGCAACTGCAAAGGTGGCTAATAGTGAATAACGCATTGACCAATAACAGCTCTATAACCAACGACTGCCTGATTGAGTTAGGTACTGAAGAGTTACCGCCTAAAAACCTTAAATCATTGTCTGAAGACTTCGCCAAACTGGTGAGTCAGGCGCTCAATGACGCTGGATTGCCAGCAGATTCGGTAGAAGTTTACGCGACCCCGAGACGTCTTGGCATATTAATGCGCAACATGCAGACCCAGCAGGCCGATCAAGTGGTCGAAAAGCGTGGCCCAGCATTACAGGCCGCCTTTGATAAAGAAGGTAATCCGTCCAAAGCGGCACAGGGCTTTGCTCGTGGCTGTGGCGTTGAAGTGGCTGATTTACAGCAGCGTGAGACAGAAAAAGGTGCCTGGCTGTATTTTGAAAAGAATGAAACCGGATCGAGTTTGGCGCAAATACTGCCAGAAGTCGTCGCAACCGCAATCAATAAACTACCGATTGCAAAAAAAATGCGCTGGGGTGATCAGGCGTTTGAGTTCGTTCGTCCAGTGAAGTGGTTGGTAATGATGATTGGTTCAACCGTGGTCGAAGGCGAAGTGCTGGGTGTGCGCTCGGGCAATCAAAGCCAGGGTCACCGGTTTCATGCGCCGGGCCATATTACGTTTTCGAATGCCGGTGATTATGTTGCTTGTCTGGCGAATGAAGGCAAGGTTGTCGCGAGTTTCGATGAGCGCAAAAGCATGATCCGAAAGCAGATAGAGCAGAGCGCAGCCAATCTCGGCGGCGTCGCTCATATCGAAGAAGCGTTGTTAAATGAAGTGACCGGATTGGTCGAGTTTCCAGTTGCCGTATGTGGCACGTTTGATGCCGAATTCCTGTCGATTCCAGTCGAAGCGCTAGTCATGACGATGCAGGATAATCAAAAATACTTTGCGTTGTTTGATCAGCAAGGTGCGTTATTGCCCAACTTTATTACTATTTCAAACATTGATAGCAAGCAACCAGAGATGGTTGCCAAAGGTAATGAGCGGGTTATCCGTCCGCGTTTTGCCGATGCTCGATTCTTTTTTGATCAGGATCAAAAGCAACCCCTATCGCAGCGTAGCGAGCAGCTCGATAAGGTCGTGTTTCAAAACAAGCTTGGCAGCATTGGTGATAAAAGCCGCCGAATCGCCAAGTTGGCAGTATCGATTGCAAAGCAAATCGGAGCCGATGAAACTCAGGTAGAAAGGGCTGCACACTTGTGTAAGTGTGACTTAATGACTGAAATGGTGGGAGAGTTCCCCAAATTACAGGGTTTAATGGGTCGTTACTATGCTGAGTTCGATCAGGAACCAAAGGCAGTCAGTGACGCAATTGAACAGCATTACTGGCCTAAATTTTCAGGTGATCAACTACCCAGCAACGATGTTGCACAATGTGTCGCACTAGCTGACAGGCTCGATAGTCTGGTGGGTATTTTTGGCATCGGCCAAAAGCCTAGTGGTGTCAAAGACCCGTTTGCGTTACGTCGAGCCGCGTTGAGTGTGGTGCGTATTCTGATCGAAAAAGACTTGCCGCTTAACTTGATGCAGCTAATCAATAAAGCTTGCGAAGCACTCGCAGACAAATTTGCAGTGGGCTCTGTAGCCAATGATGTGAGTGAATACATCTTTGATCGGCTTCGTGCTTACTATCAGGAGCAAGGTATCAGTTTTGATATTGTCGATGCTGTTATTAGTACCAAACCAGTGGTACTGAGTGACTGTGATCGACGAGTGCAGGCGGTTAATCAGTTCCAGAGTAACGCTGCTGCGATTGCATTGGCTGCGGCAAACAAGCGAATTGCGAATATTCTTAAAAAGCAGGGTATCGATAACGAAGAACCCAATGACAGTGTCGCGATCGATGAAACTTTGTTTGAAGCATGCGCAGAGCAGCAACTGTTTAAACAGCTAGTCGGTTTACAGCACAAGGTCGATACCTTGTTTGCTGAAGGTGAGTATCTTCAGGGACTAAATGAACTGGCGTCGCTTCGACCGGTGGTTGATCAATTTTTCGACGATGTTATGGTGATGGTTGACGATCCAGCAATTAAGGCAAATCGACTGGCACTACTAGGTCGTTTATTGAATTGCTTTAGGCAAGTCGCTGACTTTTCTAAGATTCAATCTTAGTAATTAATTACTAAGTAACAAGCATAATTTGTCGGTATCAACGCAGGTGTTATTATATTGAAAAAAGTTCGACCTTCTGCCGTTGCTGAGATGTAACTATGGCAAAAATGATAATCCTCGATAGGGACGGGGTCATCAACCATGACTCGGATGACTATATCAAGTCGGCAGACGAGTGGATGCCTATAGCTGGCAGCCTGGAAGCCATTAGTGAGCTGAAAAAAGCGGGCTACCTGGTGACCATCGCGACCAATCAATCGGGTATCGGGCGAGGCCTATTCAGCGAGCAAACACTGCAGGATATTCATGCCAAAATGGCTAAACTGCTCGCCATGCAAGGGGCCAGTATCGACGGTATTTATTACTGTCCGCACGACCCGCAAGCAAATTGTATTTGTCGTAAACCCAAACCAGGACTGCTCATTAAAATTGCCGAAGACTTTAATATTGATTTAACCGAAACGCCTTTTATAGGTGATAGTATTTCTGATATTAAAGCGGCTGAAATGGCGCGAGCCATGCCGATATTGCTGAGAACCGGTAAGGGTGAGCGAGTCATCCAAAACAACCCTGAAGTAGACGATGTGCCAGTATATGATGATCTAGCACAGTTTGTACGAGACACACTTAAAAGTAGGCTAACCTAATGCCCAGCCCAATGTATAAACTCTGGCTAGTGATTCGATCAACTCTATTTTGGCCACCTTTTTTGTTAGTCACGCTAAGCGCTGCAATTCTGTTATGCCTACTCATGGTTATGCCCTTTAGTGTTCGTATTGCGGTTGTCAGGCTATGGATTAATTTAAGCCTTGGACTGTTACACGTTATCTGCGGTTTGAAATATGTAATCGAAGGCACTGAGAATATACCTAAAAATGGCTTTATCGTAATGAGTAAACATAGCTCTACTTGGGAAACGATCGCCCTACAAAAGTTCTTTGACCCTATGGTCTGGGTAGTGAAGCGCGAATTAACTTGGATTCCACTTTTTGGCTGGGGTTTGATCGCAGTGAATGCCATCGCACTCAACCGAGGGACAGGGCGCAAAGCGATTAATCAGCTTATCGAACAAAGTAAAAGGCGCATGGATGAAGGGCGTATTTTGATGTTATTCCCAGAAGGCACACGAGTACTGCCAAAACAGCAAAAGCCATTCAAGCTTGGCGGTGCGATAATATCTCAGCGCACGGGCTACGCTGTGTTACCGGTTGCCCACAATGCTGGAGAATACTGGCCGCGCCATAGTTGGATAAAATGGCCTGGCACGATACGCATAGTCATTGGTAAACCCATTGACCCCGAAGGCAAAGAGCCTGCTGAAATTATTGGTTTGGTTAAAGATTGGATTGTTAGCACAGGTGAAGAAATTAGTGATCCTCAGCAGTTGAAAAATATCGGCATTTCTTAAGAGGCTCTCTTAAAAAAGTACCGATTTTCAACTTAAGATTGCTCAACTACAGGCATAATGATTTTTTTGTTCGTTAAAAGCCGTGACCAATACTTCAATTTTATCCTCATCGTATTCGCGCAAGCCGCTCAACACCATTTTCTTTTGGCCTTTGCCGACATACTCGCCATTACAGTGGATGTCGAAGTTGAGCGCCACATCGCCACGCTTTCCGTATAGCCGAAACTGTGGCTCGGTATGAGAGAGTTCGACCGAGTCGATATCCAGCCTATCGAGTGAAATTCGCATATGATCGTAAATAACGAGAGGGCGCTCGGTATTGATCATCACATTATGGTCCTTCATTAACGGCACCAGCACATGAGGGAATGTGTGACCGGAGAACTCAACATAGTTTTTAATTAAAGTGTCAATCAGGACCGGGTCTTGGCTGAGGTCGCCATTGGTTGAGATATCTAGGTATTTCTTGTCATTTTGGTCATAGATCGAAATTTCACGCGCCTCGACCTCGGGTAAGATAAGGGTCACATCGTCGTTCACCATGCCAGAGAACGAAAACCCCATGACCTGCCTTAAACCATAATGCTTGATCATGACTGAAAACAACAAATCTCCCGGAACGCAGAAACGTTTTGAGCCAACATCATGCAACTTATTGAAGTCACCTGCGACCGACTTGGCAAAGTCACTAGCCTGTTGCTGAGTAAATGATAGTTTTGAGTGATCCAGATTGTAGTATTTTTCTAGTTGCATGCGTTAGACTTCTCCTTGTTTTAAATGCATCTTAACGCAAATGAGCGATAGTCAGCTATATAATACCTCATATTTAGTTTAACTAAAATTTGACCTATCTAAGCTTCGCTTTACCTAAGAGACAGTCTAACTAAGATACATTCTAAGTGAGATCCATATTTCCCATCTTAATGGGCTAAAATGAGCCCGACTAAAATGCTGCGACACTTATGCTGAAATTTACAGACCTAGCGATACGCCGGGGTCCTAACTTGTTATTTGAAAACGTCTCTTTTACGGTTCATCCCGGCCAGAAATTTGGTTTAACTGGGGCGAATGGAACGGGTAAGTCCTCGTTATTCGCACTCGTCCTAAAAAACCTCAGTTCTGATCAAGGTGATTTTTCGATACCCAGTGACTGGGAAATCGCGCAAGTGGCGCAAGAAACCCAGTTAACTGACCAGGCAGCAGTCGAATTCGTAATCGATGGTGATGCCGAATTACGTCAGGTGCAAGCGAGGCTGGCAAAGGCCGAAGCCAATCAAGAGGCGAATAGCATTGGCCTCTGCCATGTCAGGCTTGAAGAAATAGACGGTTATCAGGCCCATAGCCGAGCCGCCCGTTTGTTATCAGGGCTTGGGTTCAAAGATACCGATATCGAAAATCCGTTAAAGCAGTTTTCGGGTGGTTGGGTCATGAGACTCAACCTCGCGCGCGCCCTAATGTGTCGCTC
>JBNMQI010000050.1:0-14143 GCA_051277905.1 Gammaproteobacteria bacterium
GTGCTAATTGCAAAGCTTTAATTAACAGTAAATGGCCCATGATGCCGGTCAAACTGATGATTAATAACCAGACAACTTCGTTCTGATTAGGTGTTTTCCAGTAAAACGGTATGACTAATAATGAGGCCAAAAATCCAACGATACCAAAGTAAAGTAAGGTAGTTTCGAAGCTATCAACCTTAGACACCTTGCGCGTTATCAGGGTGTATATTGCAAACATAAAAGCACAGCCTAAGCCCATTATAGCGAAGGAACTAAATACTCCAGCGCCTGGATCAATAATAATTATCGTGCCTACAAAACCAACAAAGATTGCTAGCCCACGTCGCCACCCAACGTCCTCGCCCAAAATGGGGACAGATAGAAGGGTAACGATGAGAGGGAAGCAAGCGAAGATGGCATGCAATTCAGCTATGCCAAGGTATCTAAGCGTGTATGCAAATAAACCAATTTCACAACAAATTAATAACCCTCTAAAAATTTGCAACTTGGGTGCTGAAGAATTAATAGCTGCTTTTAATCCATTGTTTCTCAGCGCATAAGCAATTGCGAAAAGAGAAAAAAAGAAGAACCGCACATTAATGATTTGAGCAACTTCGACCGTCTGGGTTAAGTGCTTGGTAATGGCGTCCTGACAGGCGAATAACAAGGTAGCGATAACGAGCAAAAAGATACCTTTTGTGGACTGTTCGGCGCTCGTTGTATCTGAGGTGTTGCTATTATTTTTAGTCAAGTTAGGTGTGGCCAGATGGTTTTTCAGGGTGAAATCGTCTTCTTAAATAAATATAGGCCAGTATACTGACTTGATTCGGCGAAAGATCAAGCCATCATTAGAAACGCTTCAGTTTATCCCAATTGGTCAAGTGGCAAGGCTGTTTTATTAACGATCTGCCTTAGTACAAAGCTCGAATGAACCCCGGTGACACCCGTCAGGCGGGTTAGATTACCAAGTAAGAACTTTTCGTAATGCTGCATATCTCTCACCACAACTTTCAGTAAAAAGTCAGCGGTTTGCCCGGTGACAATGCTGCACTCAATGACTTCGGGCATATTGACAATAGCCTTCTCAAATTGTTCGAAGCGATCAGGTGTATGACGATCCATCGAAATGCCGATAATGGCCGTCAAGTTAAGTCCAAGCGCCTCTTTGTTTAGTAGTGTGACGTGAGAATTGATTAGACCAGATTCTTCTAGACGTTTAACACGCCTTGAACAGGGTGTTGGCGATAGCCCCACTTTGTCGGATAGTTCAAGGTTGCTGATGCGGCCATTTGATTGCATTAGGGCGAGTATGTGTTTATCTATTTTATCGAGTGTTAGTTTCATAAGCGCTTATTTTTCAAAAATTGATTTAATTAGCTAGTAATAAATCAAAATGTAGTGATTTATAGTTTATTTAAGCATTATTTAGAGTGTAATTGCAATCAATGCCTAGTGAGATTGCTTTATAGTTGTCCCACTTAAACACTCTAATAGGAAATGTTGGTGTCAGTCTTCAATCATAAAAAGTATCGTGCCTTCCCCACTATCGCAAAAACTAACCGCCGCTGGCCTGATCAAGTCATAGAGAAAGCGCCTGATTGGTGTAGTGTTGATTTGCGTGATGGTAATCAGGCCTTAATTGAACCTATGTCACCGAGCCAAAAGTTGGCCATGTTCGAACTATTGGTCGATGTTGGCTTTAAACAAATCGAAGTCGGTTTCCCCGCAGCTTCACAAACTGACTTTGATTTCGTGCGTCAGCTAATCGAGCAAAACCTAGTGCCTGATGACGTCACTATTCAGGTATTGACTCAGGCTCGAGAACCATTAATCGCTCGAAGCTTCGACGCTTTGAAAGGTGCGCGAAGTGCCATCATGCATTTATACAATTCGACTTCGACGGTACAGCGCGAGCAAGTGTTTAAAAAGTCGCGAGATGAAATTAAAGATATCGCAGTACAAGGTGCTAAATGGGTACGCGAATTGGCTGCGAAACAACCTGAGACCGATTGGCAATTTCAATATTCTCCAGAGAGTTTTACTAATACAGAACTGGACTATGCACTAGAAGTCTGTGATGCCGTGACTGATATCTGGCAGCCAACGCCAGAGCATAAAGTGATTCTGAATTTACCTGCAACCGTTGAAGTCGCCACACCGAATGTGTATGCGGACCAAATTGAAACCTTTTGCGACAGAGTCAACCGACGCGATTGTATTACTATTAGTTTACATACTCACAATGATCGAGGTTGTGGCATTGCTGCTGCTGAGCTTGGAGTGATGGCTGGGGCTGATAGAATTGAGGGCACCTTACTAGGTAACGGAGAGCGAACTGGCAATATGGATATAGTGACTATGGCGATGAATATTTATAGCCAAGGTATGGATCCCAAGCTCGACTTTTCTGACATGGATCGAGTGATTAATGTGGTTGAAAGTTGCACCCAGTTGGCGGTTCACCCACGTCACCCTTATGCAGGTGAATTAGTATTTGCTGCTTTCTCTGGCAGCCATCAGGATGCTATCAATAAATGTTTAGCAATCGATGAACAAGTCCGTGAAACTGAGAGTGATAACAGTCCTTGGCAAGTTGCCTATCTACCAATAGACCCACGAGATGTTGGGCGTACTTATCAGGAGGTTATTCGCATTAATAGTCAGTCGGGTAAGGGCGGAGTGGCCTATATATTGGAACAAGACTACGGATTAATTCTACCGCGCTGGATGCAAGTTGATTTCAGCCCACATGTGCAGCAATTTGCTGAACAATCAGAAGCTGAAGTGTCTACTCGCGAAATCAGACGAATATTTCAGGATACCTATATCGATTTGGCTGAGCCGATGAATGTTGTAAGTTATCAGGCGGCGCGCACTGAGGGTTTGGACAAGCTGAGTGCAACGATTAAAACGACAGAGGCAAACGTTGATATCGCGGGTGAGGGTAAGGGTATTCTCGATGCTTTTGTCAATGCGATTAATTTCAAACTCAATAGCAAAATTATTTTGGTTGACTATAGCGAACACACTTTAGGAGATAATCAACAGTCAGAGGCAATGGCCTATGTTCAGTTGGGTGTTAATGGCCAGCGTTATTGTGGGGCAGGTTGTAGTGAAGATATTGTTGGCGCCTCTTTACGTGCTGTGCTAAATGCGATTGCTCGTGCGGGTATAGACATTAAAGCCAATAGTAACATTAATGAAGTCAGTGAATCAGTGCTCGCTGCAGTTTAGGCAAGGAATGCTATTAGACATTTGATAGCGGCACCATTGATAGATTTTTGCTATAAATTTAATAAATATAATTTAATATAACTTTTTATTACCTTCGTTATAATTCTTCAGATTCTTTTACTTAAAACCAAATTAAACCATCTTTTAATAGGAGAAAGACCATGTTAGAAAATCGCGAAGGTCAGAATGTGCCGGATGTTACATTCCGAACGCGTCAAGATCATCAATGGGTAGATGTATCAAGTAGCGACATCTTTAAAGACCGAACTGTTGTTGTGTTTTCCCTGCCAGGTGCGTTTACACCCACTTGTTCATCAACTCATGTGCCTAGATACAACCAATTAGCGTCTGCTTTCAAACAAGCCGGTGTTGATGAAATAGTTTGTCTTTCAGTAAATGATGCATTTGTCATGAACCAATGGCGTCTTGAGCAAAAGGCTTTCAACATAAGCTTGTACCCTGATGGAAACGGAGACTTCAGCCGTGGTATGGGCATGTTAGTGCCAAAAACTGATATCGGTTTTGGTGATAGGTCATGGCGTTATTCGATGCTAGTTAAAAATGGTGTGGTCGAAAAAATGTTTATCGAGCCAGATCAACCAGGCGATCCTTTTAATGTTTCGGATGCTGATACTATGCTGGCATATATTGCACCCACTGCAAATAAGCCTAAAAGTGTTACCGTTTTCTCACGTAATGGTTGTGAGTTCTGTGTTCTTGCAAAAGGATTATTGAGCGATGCTGGATTTGATTATGAAGAGCTAGTTTTAGGCCGCGACTATTCTGAGTCGAGCATTCGTGCTGTATCAGGTTCTTCTACTGTGCCTCAAGTATTTATTGATGGTGTTTTAATTGGTGGCTCTGAAGAATTGCAAAAATATTTAAGCTAGTGCCTGATTACGATGCCCACGGTTGCAATTGTCATTGCACCGAGGGCATCGGTTTAATTCAGCCTGATAGTGAATTATCAGTCTGGTTCCATGAAAGCAATCAAGTCATTTTATTAAACATACAATTTGAAGGTTAAAATGGGTGTAATAGAAGTCAGCCAAGAATTGCTGGATGTTGTTGACGAAAATGATCAGATTGTTTCAGTTAAAACCAGAGGTGAAATACACGCCAAAGGATTGATGCATCGTGCGGTCCACATCTTGGTATTTAACCATCAAGGTGACTTGTTTATTCAAAAACGATCAATGAGTAAGGATGAAAGCCCGGGACTTTGGGATACTTCTGCCGCTGGACACGTCGATAGTGGGGAAGACTATAACAACTGTGCTATTCGGGAACTGTTTGAAGAGCTGGGTATAACGGTCCAATCGCCACTTAAACGCCTGTTTAAATTACAACCCAAAATGCTCAGTGGCATGGAACATAACACAGTCTATAGTTATATTGATGATGGGCCATTTCAGCTCCAAGAGGAAGAAATAGACGAAGGAATCTGGATTTCAAAAATTAACATGGATCAAAGAGTTGCATCAGCAGACCCAAGCTTGACCTCGGTAGTCTGTCAAATTTGGCGACAGTTTCGACAGTTCAAATAGCCGTAAAAGACCTAGACTATTCATTATCCTAATTTTCCTATAGGCGCTATCCAATTTAAAACACAAGCCGTTACAACATTATACAATGACCACTAAGCATGATTGATGGGTTGATCCATCAACACCAGTTGTTGCAAGAATGGGTATAAGTTGACTATTCCAGACGCTCACTGTTAGTTGACTTTGACTAAATCTTAACCCTTTAAATAAAACTGGCTTAAACAATTTGATCTGTTTGGCCTGACTACCCTCTACCTGATTTAAACCCACTATAAAAACGCAGATAAAGTTGATAAGGATTGACCTTTTGATGATATTTTTATTCTGTTGGGTTGATTGATATCGGTAGTTAGCACTATGATGACTATTAACATTATGGGTGAATAAATCCATTAGTCCGTCTCAGAAGAACTTGGCAAGATGCAAGCCTAGGTCGGCAACGTGGCGTATTGGCATGAGCCTAGAAACAATTGGAAATTATTATGCAACAGCCTGTCGATTATTTGTCTCCTGATGTACCGGGTAAGTTGCCCTGGTATGACATCCCACTAATCAAGGCAACTGCCCATAATCTTACAGGCTATGGTTGCCTAGTCGATGATCCAGATAATTTTGAAATTAAAATTACACCCTGGCCCGCTCAGGGCTGGCGTTCCATAGATGCTGGCACGGGTGACGAGGGTGGTGTTGTTGAAGGTGTTTTTTATAGTGAATGGATCGGTGATATATTGAAAGGGCATAATGATGCTGTGCAGGGTGAATATGTACTCGGCTGGCGCACTAATCCAGACGATATAAAAGCAGAAGAAGGGTCAGGTATTAATGACAGTATGCTGTTATGGCACATGAACTATCACCCTGATGGTGGCCAGCTATTTTTCCCAAAACAGGCTAGGCCGTTTGTCGTGCCTGTAGCATTGCCTGGTGACGATTTGACTCTGGAGAGCATTGTTGCGTTTTGGTGTGATGGTACTCAGGGGTTATATATTCATCCCAGTATTTGGCATGAAGGTGTTTTTCCAGTGACTCAGAGCCAATCATTTCAGGATCGACAAGGGCGAGTTCATGCACGGGTCAGCTGTAACATATGCAAAGAGTTTGGTGTGTTTCTGAAGATGCCCTTACCTTTTGAGATGCCCAAAGAGATCGATTAATGTTGCCTAAAAACGCGACAGAGTATTTAGCTTGATTAGATTGCTTAGTCAAAATAGTCAGTGTTGTCCGAATCATTTAATGGTTCGGGTTGGTTAACAGATTGCGTAGCCGAAAAACACTCAAAAACCCGCGCCGTTGGCTTTTTTACCTGATTTTCAGTCTACTTTTAATGAGTATTATTCCGGTTATATTACTGCGGTGGATCGACCCAATTACTTCATCCTTCATGATGCAATATCAGTGGAAAAACTCGTCTAATCAAGTTTTAGACTATCAATGGCAAGATTGGAATCAGTTGTCGCCGCAATTAAAAATAGCGGTAGTTGCGTCAGAAGATCAGAACTTCCCAACCCACTATGGTTTTGATTTCAAATCGATTATAAATGCGCTCAAACAACGTCAACAAGGGCAGAGCTCGCATGGCGCTAGTACTATCTCACAACAGGTGATCAAAAATATGCTGTTGTGGCCAGGACAATCCTGGATTCGCAAGGGAATTGAAGCTTGGCTAACGATCGTACTCGAAACTATTTGTTCGAAACAAAGAATCTTAGAAATCTATTTGAATATTGCACAATGGGGCAGTGGACAATTCGGTGCACAGGCTGCAAGTCGGCACTATTTCAATAAAAATGCAAAACAACTGAATCGATATGAGGCCGCATTGTTAGCTGCAGTGCTACCAAATCCAGTCGAATATAGGGTTGATAATCCATCACAATATATCCGCGACCGACAACGCTGGATTCTCAATCAGATCAGGGGCCTAGGTGGCTCAGGCCATCTGTCTGAGATATAAAAATAATGTTAGGTCATGACACGCATCGGCTTACGGGTAATCAGCATCACTTAAGTAGTATGTTGTTATTGACTGATTTCACACCTTCGATTTGACGGGTGATTTCTCCTGCTTTGTCGATGTCGGCTTGGGTGCTGACGAAGCCACTCAACTGAACATTACCTTTGAAAGTTTCAACGTTGATTTCAAAAATTTTCAGTGGTGCTTCATTAAAAAGTGCTGCCTTTACTTTGGTTGTGATGACTGTGTTATCGACAAATTCTCCTGTGCCCTCTCGACCTTTTGTGGATGCGCATCCGACTAGTGATGCCAATAAAATGACAAAGAAAAAGGTGGTAAATTTGTTATAGTATTTCATGGATCTAAACGACCTGTATAAGATATTGACGATGGACCTAAATATCTACTAACTATAGATCAACGTCAACTGATGATGAACTAAATCACTGTATTTAATCACAAGTGTTATCGTTTAGCGTGTCATCTAAATATATCTATTCAAGCTGGCCCGCACGGGCGCACAACATTTACCCAGTGATTTGATAGTGCACTGAACCTGAATGCCCAACAGGTCGCTAATTGACAGCTAGAAAACTTGGTCTATAACAATTATAACTCGAGCGATACCGATACACCGTTTTGGTGAGCTACAAACAATCCTTAAACAGTGGAGAGAAAAAAGATATGGGGATTTCAGGCATTATTTTTGGTCCAAGCCATCACTGGATTTCATCACTATTAGTGTGGGAATTTTGCCAGCCGACGCTAACAGTGTTATGTTAGTTAGTGTATGAATGAACCGAGAACAGGAGTTGTAATGACCTATAAGAATATTGTGGTTGCTGTTGATAATGATGTCGCGACCCGCCACGTTTGTTCGCGGGCTTTGGATTTATATAAATCCAGAGACGCCCAAATTACCCTTGTGCATGTTTTACAGCCCGTGGCGCTAATTGTCGCACCTGGAGGTATGGGTGGTGCGCTACCGATTCCTTCCTTAAGCGAAGAGGAACAGCAAGAAATGATAGAATCGGCCAAGTCAGAAATCGCACAGATAGCGGCTGAACTCGATCAGAAGGCGGCAGAGCCTGCGTCCAAATCGGTGCACTATCGCGTCGTGCAATCGGCCGAAACCAGGGTGGCAATTCACGAAGTGGCCAAGCAAATCAACGCAGATTTAATTGTTGCGGGCAGCCATGGGCGACATGGCTTCTCTCTATTTTTCTTGGGTTCTACTGCATCGGATATCCTTAAGGACTCGCCCTGTGATGTGCTCGCAGTCAGGTTGGAGGGCTAGTCCTCCATAGGCTGGTAGGCAGGTCACCAACACGATTCGCGTCCAAGGCTTGCTCGAGTAAGATGATTGAATTTGACTATAGGGTGCTAATTCGCGGGGGTGTTTAAGCAAACATCAAAAGCAAACCTTCAGGCCAATTCAGTGTTTTGCGTCATTGCTCCAGCGACCAAACTAGCAATCTCAGCGAGAGCAATATTTTTCGTGTTGTGCTAGCCGCCGCCAGTCTGATGATTAGACTAGCGGTTGAAAAGCTGCCGTCATTAGTGCCAAGCACCAAGGCTCCTAAGCAAACTAGATGATGTGATTTGCGCTACAGTATGACTGATGCGATGTTAGGGCTGCCCTACATACAAAACTATTTTTCCTACCGTCCGTCCAGATTCACTGAGTGCATGTGCTTTTTCGATATCGTGAAGCGCGAATTCAGCACCGATAACTGGACGCAACTTTCCCTGCTCAACAAGTTCTGCCAATTGTTCAAGAATGTAAGCGTTCGGTTCGATAAAAACGAATGCACCTCGAACACCCAGTTCGCTTGCTTTTGTATCTGATGGTGGTTTGACGATCGAGACCAAGATGCCGTCTTTTTTCAGGACAGACCAGGACGACTCCTGAATATCTCCGCCAAGAGTGTCGAAGACGACGTCAATATCACTCAGGATCTCTGCAAAATTTTGAGTCTTGTAGTCGATAACTTCATCTGCTCCCAACGATTCCACAAGTGCCCTGTTTTTCGCTGATGTGGTCACTGAGACATGTGCACCGCGTGATTTCGCAAGCTGAATCGCAATCGTTCCTACGCCACCCGAACCGGCATGAATCAACACCTTTTGCCCAGCACTCAATTGTGCCGTTGTAATGAGTGCCTCCCAGGCGGTAATTCCCACCAAAGGCAAAGAGGCGGCTTAGTTGTGCGATATCGTCAGTGGTTTGAGTGCGATTTCGTTGTCTCGAATGGCAACGTATTCTGCGTAAGTACCGTTACGTTTGATATCTGGGCGAGAGTAAACTGCGTCACCGACGTGAAATCGAGTGACATCTGCGCCAACGGCAGTAACAACACCGGATACATCCCAACCTAAAGTAAGCGGCATCGGATAAGAAATCATCTCCTTCAAATAGCCCTCTCTAATTTTCCAATCTACTGGATTGACCGATGCGGCAACAACCCGAACAAGCACGTCGTTTGAAGCTATGCTTGGCTTTGGTGCATCTTCAAACGCCAGAACGTTTCTATTGCCATATTCGTGAATTCTGACAGCTTTCATGTAACTCTCCTGTTAATTGCCTGGACATAATGATTCTGTGAAGCACTAGCATCCGAAGAATCGTGGGTTGTTAGTAAAGCTAGCCATAATAGGCAGTACAGCTATAAAAACTGGAGACTAGCATGCCTATTTAGAATGGCAAAAATCCGCTTTGTTATGACTTTATATGACTACCGTCACACATCGGTTGCGATGCTGTACTTTTACAGCCACAAAAGAAAACCTTTTTAGATTCTTCTGCCTGATACTTGACTGGCGTGAAATCTGTACCTTTATGAGAACCATCGCAAAATGGTTGTGATTTACTTTCACCGCATGCGCACCAGAAATATGACTTTCCACTTTCTACTTCAACTGCATAAGGTGTATCAGATACCCTTCTTGGTTCGCTCATGTCTATTCCTCAATAAGTGTTTTTTGAATATACCGCCTTGCAATCGGATTGCGAAACCAAAAGTGTATGTCAGTCCGAACTGCGTAGCAGTGAATGTGCTACAACTGGTTATACGCTTATTGGCATTCATTGTCTGATAAACAAAAGAAATTAATGTATGACTCTTCGCCTACATTCCACGGCAATAGCAGGAATATTTGATTTCAACATCGGCACGAGCCAGGGCGATATTAAGCTGAGGTTTTATTAGCATTGCCTCATTCTCGCGTCCTAGTCGACTCAGGCATTCGTGAATGCCATGCAGGCTCCATACGTTATTGGGATGTTGGCAGGCTCGCGCAAGTATGCCGTCAAAACCGAGATCTGCACGATAAATTGCTTCGGCTTCCTCTACATGGCCCTGCTCGAGTAGTAATGCTCCAAGGGCATGGCGGGTGGGTTGCATCCAGCCCCAGGGTTCATCGTATGGCAGATTGTCGTCAAGTGTTACCGAGCGACGTAAGTGATCGAAAGCATCATCAAAATCACCTTTGCGGTAACTCAATTCCCCTTCGAGCATCGCTTCGGCGACCTCGAGAATATCGGCGCAAGTATTATTAAACAGCATGCGTGTTTTAGGTAACACAGCTTTGGCAACACGAAAACTATCACGGGCCGCTTCTGCCCCAGATATATCTCCAGTCGCAGCATAAGCAACCGTTTTAGAATAATGTATCAGTGCGGTTGTCATCGCATATAAGGTTGGGTCGTCCGGTAGTGCTTGTGCCTTAATTTCGTCCCACATACCAAAACGGATTAGAACATGTTGTTTCATTGGGCAAAACGCTTCGAGCCAATCAGCCATTGGTTCAAGTACTTCTCGGTTCAACGACGCTGAGAGTTCATCCGCCGTATCGATTGCAACCTGCCTTTGTCCGAGGAACATCGCGCCGTAAATTTTGAAATGGTAATTATGACAGCGATAGATGGAATAAAAGTTCATTGGCCCCGAACGGGCAAGATATTTTTTATCGGCTTGGATAGCCTTATGGTTGCGCAGCACCACATTTTGATAGTCTCCGCACAACACATCGACGTGGGTTGCCATATGTAGTAAATGACCAGCATCCGGCACCAGTTCGCTGAGGCTATTGCCGGCATTCAGGGCTTTTTCGGGATAGGGGGACATTTCCATCAAGTGAATATACATGTGTAAAAGGCCCAGGTGTTTGTTCGAGCCCTGATCGGCAAGCTTGTCGAAGGCTGTTTCGAGTACTTCTGTTGCTTCTAGCGTACCCGCGCCAGCCGCTGGTTTCCCCGTTGGCAGATCCCACAGCTTCCAAGGGGTTCGGTTCATGATGGCTTCGGCAAATAGGGTACTGATGTCCATGTCGTTTGGATGTTTCTGGTAAACCTTTCTCATCGCATCGGCAAAAGCATCGTTCCAGGGACCAAAGTCTTCGATTGATGCGTCTTTAGGGTAGCGCGTATCGAGCGCTATAATTAGATCACTTTCGATGTCGTTTGCGTGATCCATACTTTTTTTGGCATTAGCGACTGCTTCGTGAGCATCATTGAGACAAGTTTGCTTTTCGGCGTCGTCGAAATCTCCCCATTGTTTGTTGTAATTGGGACCGCTGGCATAGGCAATGCCCCAGTAAGCCATTACACAAGTTGGATCATATTCAAGTGATTTTTTGAAACAGACGATTGCTTCCTCGTGATGATAGGCATAATTCCATATCAAGCCACGATCGAACCAAAGTTGTGAATCGGGTGATTCGGTTGAGACGCTGCGGCTGTAGTTGCCAAGATCGTAATAATCGGACATGTTCTCTCCCTTTGAATATGTTTTCACCAACCTACATCATAAGCATGGTCAGAGGGAAGCCCCAAGTTTTCTAGACCGCCTGATTCAAACAATTGACGCAGTCAGTCACCATCGCAGCGAAAACAAATAGGATACAAATCGCGGGGGGGGGTTATTTTGTTCTGGATTTCCTACAACTTACAAGTTCTGAAACCACTAAAAATGTCCCAACGATCAGGTTCGAAAAAATTCCGGCAAGTGCCGTGTACCATGCGACTACGACTAGTCCAGGCGCCGCCACGTAATACTTTTGTGGTGCCAAAGAGTGGCTGCGAATAATCCTTATAGGCATCGGCAGAAAATTCCGAATAAGGTTGAAAGGTAGTGCTAGTCCATTCCCATACATTACCAAGCATTTGACGGCAGCCAAAAGCACTATCGCCTTCACTAAAAGCCGCGACATCAACGCAACCTATGGCTCGTCCATCCAGATTGGCAAAACTGGGCTGAATGGTGTTGCCCCAAGGGTAGCGTCGTTTTGTGGTGGATAAACCGCCATCGCTGGCTTTTTCGCCGAGTGCAGCGACTTCCCATTCCAGTTCAGTCGGCAAGCGTAATCCAGCCCATCGGCAGTATGCATTGGCTTCGTACCAGTTTATGTGGTTTGCCGGTTCATGCTCTGGTAGTGCTATGGTTTGATCGAATCGACGCATTAGCCACTGGTCTGTGCCATCGGCTATCCAGTAGCCAGGATGACTTACTTTGTTTAACTGTTTCCATTTTAAACCTTCTTCACACCAATGTTGATCTTGCCTATAACCACCGGCAGCAACAAATTCGGCAAACTGAACATTACTAATAGGTGCTCTTGCTATTTCAAAAGACTCTACCTGAACCTCGTGTGCATACTTTTCATTATCGAACATAAAATCTGCATCTGGTGCTGCCCCTAGTTTAAATTTGCCACCGAGGATTTCTACAAAACCAGAGTAAGCGCCCGCAGCACGCTCAGCAGAGGCGTCGATGCTGTTGGCAAATACCGGTGTTGGATAGCTCAGTGACTGCCTTCCCCATAGAAATGCTTCGTTATGCATGTCTTCGTGGAATACGCCAAATTGATAAATGAAACTATCCTGTTGGCTTGCGTTGGCTGTTGTTAGGCGTTCGCACAAACTATCGAGTACGCCACGCATGTATTGTTTTGTTTGCGTCATGCTCAATAATGGCAATTCCCAACGTGCTTCGTGTGGCACCGAAATCGAATCATACAAGGCATCTGCCTGCTGGTTACCTAATAGGCTTTCATGGCCATAGAGTTGGCGCAAAATAAAGTATTCGTAAAAGTAGGCAACATGACCAATTTCCCATCGCAGTGGGTTTACCGTATCGAGTTTTGGGCCAATTAATTGCTGCTGATCCAAATCGTCTACTAGCTCATATGTACGCGAGCGAGCATCTTGCAGCATCGCGATTAATTTTGTGGTACTAATAGCAGCTGTCATAGAGCCTCAAAACAAGTAGTTGCGTGAAAATACACCTGGTAACACCCGCCAAAAAGAATGATCGAAATGGTAATCGAACCTCTGCTTTGCGTTGGGCTAAATTATTACAGCAGCAAGGGCACAAAGTACAGGTCGGATCTGAATATAATGACGAGCCTGTCGACCTGTTAATTGCCTTGCATGCCTTTAGAAGCGCCAAAGCAATAGATCGCTATAAAACTCTATATCCTCAGGGTCCTCTGGTTGTCGCTCTCGGCGGTACCGATGTTAATACTTATCTGAAGACTGATCCAGAAGTGACTTTGAAGTCAATGCAACTGGCAGATGTGTTGATTTGTCTGCATGATTTAATTGCTTTCGAATTACCTTTTGAGCTCCGATCTAAACTCCGTGTTATTTATCAATCAGCCGACAGTCTGTCTCAAAAATTAAAACCGCGCAGCCGGACGTTTGATGTTTGTGTTATTGGCAACCTGCGCATTGAAAAAGATCCGTTCCGTACTGCGATGGCTGCGATGTTATTGCCCGCACATTCAAAGATTAGAGTGATTCATTTCGGTAAAGCTGCCAGCCCGCAATGGCGATTACTGGTCCAGCAACAATTGGAAAGCAGCCCGCGTTATGTCTGGCAGGGAGAAGTGCCAAGGTGGCGAGTAAGACGGGAACTGGCGCGAACGCGATTGATGGTGATTAGCTCAAATCAGGAGGGTGGTGCCAATGTGGTATCAGAGGCTCTGGTGGCTGGCGTCCCTATTCTGGCATCAAAAATTTCGGGTAATGTCGGGTTGCTCGGTGTCGATTATCCTGGGTATTTTCCGGTGAGCGATGAAAGGGCATTAGCAAAATTATTATATCGGGCAGAAACGGATGCCGCCTTTTTATCTGAGTTAAAGAGCTCCTGTGCTCAGCTCGAATTAAAATTTACCGCCGAGTTTGAAAGTCTAGCCTGGCAGTCGCTTTTAAGTGAGTTTCAATAGCAATCGAGTTTACGCTGGCCACAACACCCGCCAAAAGTAAAATTAGGGTGTCAGGCCTTGCATTTTGGTCGTGCCATTTTGATATGGACAAAAGACCAGATCCGAATGGCAGTTTGATTCAGGGTGGTTATTGTTGAAGCTTTAAAATCCATAACTATTTAGAAAAGTATGCGTGTAGGTAAAGATTAAGTGTGATGAA